>JACIYF010000034.1 GCA_014360065.1 Clostridia bacterium
TTACAAACTTCTTTTCTTACCCCGGGGGCTGACCCAAAAAACCAATCTGGGGTGGTGCGCCTGTTCTCCGGCGTGGCCCACCACGCCCGTCGCAAAACTCTCTCCCCTAGCCACAAATCGGGGCAGTGACAATCAGTTTAACCTCCTACCCCATAAATGCGTCCTTGACCCGGTTAAAAAAACCTTTCTCCTTCTCCCTGTCTTTCCTCGAGCTCTGGCTCTCCCGACTGAGGCGATCAAACTCCCTCAATAGCTCTTTCTGCTTTTCGGTGAGATTGGTGGGGGTCACCACCCGCACCTTAACCCGCTGATCGCCGCGGCCGTGGCCTCTGAGCCGGGGGATGCCCCTGCCGCGCAGCCGGAAAACCTGCCCGGTCTGGGTGCCTTCAGGCACCTTGATAGTGGTTGGGCTCCCGTCAATGGTCGGCACTTCCACCTCCGTGCCCAGCGCTGCCTCCACCAACGACAGCGGCAATTCCATCACCACATCGTCGCCTTCTCGCCGGAATAGCTTGTGCGGCCGCACCGATATATATACGAATAGGTCCCCCGGAGGGCCTCCCCTTTTCCCGGCCTCGCCCTGGCCAGGCAGGCGGATCTGGTGGCCGGTATCGACTCCAGCCGGAATCGTAAACTCGATCCGGCGGTGGCGCTGCACCTGCCCCCGGCCCCGGCACTCCCGGCAAGGCTTCTCCACCACCTTACCGGTGCCACCGCAGCGCTGACAGGTGGTAATGGTCTGGAAATGACCGAATGGAGTTGCCTGGGCATGCCTTATTTGCCCAGTTCCTCCA
The DNA here is from genome assembly GCA_014360065.1 of Clostridia bacterium. NCBI lineage: Bacteria > Bacillati > Bacillota > Clostridia > Clostridia bacterium. Next base: position 795 of record JACIYF010000034.1, read on the forward strand.
CAAGTCGGGCAACTGACCGGCGCAGTGCCAGGCTCGGCTCCATTGCCTCCGCACCGGGGGCAAGTCTCGGTACGGGGGACCTGGAGCTCTTTTTTGGCGCCGAAAGCAGCTTCCTCAAAGGATATATCCAAATCCATCCGCAAATCCGCGCCCCGTTCTGGACCAGGGCGGCGACTCCGGGCTCCTACTCCGCCTCCAAAAAACATGTCAAACAGGTCGCCCAAGCCACCAAAACCGCCCAAATCCTGGTCGGCACCAAAACCGCGGAAGTTGCCAAAGCCGCCAAAATCGCCAAACCCTCCCGCCCCAGCTCCGTCAGCCATGTGTCCAAACTGGTCATACTGGGCACGCCGTTGCGGGTCGCTTAAGACATCGTAAGCCTCTTGAACTTCCTTGAACTTCTCCTCGGCCTCTTTGTTGCCCGGGTTGAGGTCGGGATGGTACTTGCGGGCCAACTGGCGGTAAGCCTTCTTAATCTCCTGCTCCGATGCATCCCGGGATACTCCTAATACCTCGTAGTAATCCCGCTTGGGCATAAGCGTGCCGCCTTCCTAGTGTCAGAATTACTCCTTGACCTCATAGTCAGCATCGGTCACGTTACCTGACCCTGGACCTTCGGTGCCAGTGGCTTGCCCGGCTCCCGGCCCCCCGGCGGCTCCCGCACCGCCAGCCGCCTGACCGCCCTGGGCTTGGGCCTTTTGATATACCTTGGTAGTAACCGTATACAGAGCCTGAGAAAGGGCCTCCGACTTCTGCCGAATGAGGTTGATATCCTTGCCCTCTAGCGCTTTTTGCAGCTCGTCCCGGGCTTTGGTGATTTTCTCGACATCCTCTTTATCGATCTTGCCTTCTAAATCCTTTAAGGTCTTGGTAGTCTGGTAAACCATGGCGTCAGCCTGGTTACGAGTCTCGGCTTCTTCTTTACGTTTCTTGTCCTCCTCCGCATAGGCCTCGGCGTCTTTGATCATGCGCTGGATCTCCTGTTCCGACAGGCCACTAGAGGAGGTGATGGTTATGGCTTGCTCCTTTCCAGTAGCTAGGTCCTTAGCGGAAACATGAACGATGCCGTTAGCATCAATATCAAATTTGACTTCGATCTGCGGCACTCCCCGGGGCGCAGGTGGTATTCCCGTTAGCTGGAACCTGCCCAGGGTCTTGTTGTCAGCCGCCATGGGACGCTCGCCTTGAAGCACATGGATCTCCACCGTAGTCTGATTGTCGGCAGCGGTGGAGAAAATCTGGCTCTTGGAAGTGGGGATGGTAGTATTGCGGTCAATGATGCGGGTAAAGACGCCCCCTAAGGTCTCAATGCCAAGGGACAAGGGGGTAACGTCCAAGAGCAAGACATCCTTCACTTCCCCGGCCAGCACCGCCGCCTGGATGGCCGCTCCCATGGCCACGCATTCGTCGGGATTGATGCCTTTGTGTGGTTCCTTCCCGGTAATCCGGCGCACCGCCTCCTGGACTGCCGGCATCCGGGTGGCCCCGCCGACCAGAATTACCTTGTCGATCTTATCCGCAGTTAGGCCTGCATCCTGCAGGGCCTGGCGCATGGGCCCAACCGTCTTTTCCACCAAATCGGCGGTCATTTCTTCAAATTTGGCCCGGGTGAGGTTGAGGTCCAGGTGCAACGGTCCTTGGTCAGAAGCGCTTATGAAGGGCAAATTGATATTGGTGGTGGTAACGCCAGAGAGCTCGATCTTGGCTTTCTCAGCCGCATCCTTAAGGCGCTGCATGGCCACCCGATCCTTAGACAGGTCGATGCCATGCTCCTTCTTGAACTCAGCCACCATCCAGTCAATAATGCGCTGGTCGAAGTCGTCGCCGCCCAGGTGGTTATTGCCGCTGGTGGCTTTGACCTCAAATACTCCCTCGCCCAGCTCAAGGATGGAGACATCAAAAGTCCCGCCTCCCAGGTCGTAGACCAGGATAGTCTGGTCTTCCCCTTTGTCCAACCCGTAGGCCAGGGCGGCAGCAGTAGGCTCATTAATAATTCGCAGCACTTCCAAGCCAGCAATCCGGCCAGCATCCTTAGTGGCCTGCCGCTGGCTATCAGTAAAGTAGGCAGGAACAGTAATTACCGCTTGGGTAATCTTTTCTCCCAAGTAAGCTTCGGCATCAGCCTTCAGCTTCTGCAAGATCATAGCTGAGATCTCCTGGGGAGTATACTCCTTGTCATCGATCTTTACCCGATAGTCTGAGCCCATGTGCCGCTTTATGGATACTACCGTGCGCTCCGGATTGCTGATGGCTTGCCGCTTGGCAGCCTGCCCCACCAAACGCTCACCGGTCTTGCTAAAGCCAACTACTGAAGGCGTAGTCCGCCCCCCTTCAGCGTTGGGGATGACTACCGCTTCTCCGCCTTCCATAACCGCAACGCACGAGTTGGTGGTGCCTAAGTCTATACCAATTACTTTAGGCATGGCTATCCCCTCCTTCAGCATTTACTTCGCCATTATTAGATGCATTGGTCCCTGGTTCTGCCTCCGGCTCAGCTTCTGCCTTCGGCTCCGGTTCTGGCTGCGGCTCTGGGTTGAGTACTTGGCTTCCCACCTTAACCCGAGCTGGGCGCAGAACCCGATCTTTGAACCAGTATCCTGTTTCATATTCTTCCAAAACCATATCGATACTTACCGCCTCGGGAGACGCATCCTGATCCTGGTCTTCCCGAGCCATGGCCTCGTGGCATCGAGGGTCAAAAGGCTTCCCTACCGCCTCCATTCTCTTTAGCCCGGCTGCCTCCAAAATACCGTTTAGTTGCCGATAAATCATCTCTACCCCGGCCCGGAAGGCGCGGTCAATCTCGCTTCCCGTAGCTGGCTTCTTGGCCTGGGCTAGCGCCCGGCCAAAATTGTCCAGCACCGGCAACAGCCTCTCCACCAGGCCACAAGCTGCATATTCCCGCAGCTCCTCCTGCTCCCGTCGCATCCGCTTGCGGTAATTATCGAAGTCGGCCTGCAAGCGCTGCCACTGGTTAAACAAGGCCTGATAGCGCTCCTCTTGTTCCTTAAGCCGGCGCTCCAGCTCCTCCACCTGCTCCTTTTTGACCATCCCAGCTTCTGGGCCTATGTCCTCGGTGGTTTCCACCTTCTCTTCATGGCCTTGGCTGCTTTGGGTGGGTTGGTCCTCTTCATTGATTGCCTTGGCCTCACCGGCTTGGTCCTGCCTCTTCTTCTTTCCCAAACCTACCCCTCCTGACTCAATAAAGGCTAGTGCCGCTAGGGCACCAGCCTCCTGACGGTCTTCTTTGGCTCTTACCAATTTCTAACCGAACAGCTCGGTCAAAGTCTCAGATAAGACGCTAGTGGTATACCTCACTGCCGGTAGAACCCGGGAATATTGCATCCGGGTGGGTCCCAATACCCCCAACGTGCCTACAGTCCGCCCGCCGATGCGGTAAGTAGCTGTAACTATGCTACAATCATGGATGACATCAAAGAGATTCTCTTCTCCGATACGGACGGTTATCTGGTTATCGGAGGCCTCTCGCAGGAGGTAGCGCAAGTGGTTCTCATCCTCAAACAGCCCAAATAGAGCTTCCAGGCGATCTGCCCGCTTGAATTCCGGCTGGGCCAAAATGTTGCTGGTGCCGCCCAAGTACACCTTTTCTTCCTGGCTATCGATCAGGGCCTCCTTGAGGAGCTTTAAAACCTCCCCCAGCACTTGGCGCTGCCTAGTCACCTGTAGCTGCAACTCGCTCAGGTTCCCACCTATGATTTCCTGGATCGATTTGCCACGGACGCAGTCGGTAAGCTCGTTGGAGAGCCTCTCCAAATCCTCGGGATTGATGGAGGTAGAGAATTCCACCAGCTGATGCTCCACCATGCCCGAAGTAGAGACTACCAGCAACAGGGCCCGGGTAGGAGCAAGGGGAATAAGCCGAAGATACTTGAACTTACCCCCATCCAGGCGCGGCTCCAGCATCATGGCCGTATAGTTGGTAATGCGGGACAATAGCTGCGTAGTCAAGCTCACTATTTCTTCGATTTCCTTCATCCGCTTGGCGTACCAGGCCCGAATAGTAGCCTTTTCAGCCTGGTCGAGCTCACGATCTTCCATCAGCCAGTCTACGTAATACCGGTAGCCTTTATCCGAGGGAATCCTGCCAGCTGAGGTATGCGGCTGTTCGATATAGCCCATTTCCTCCAAATCGGCCATTTCATTGCGGACAGTAGCTGGGCTTACCCCCAGGTTGTACCGCCTACAGATAGCCCGGGAGCTTACCGGTTCCGCAGTGGCAATATAATCCTGGACAATAGCCTGCAGTATACGTCGCTTGCGCTCATCCAGTTGCATGCCCTTCGCCCCCTGATTAGCACTCTTAGGTGGAGAGTGCTAAGGCTTCTCTCTCAAAGTAACACTTGCCCATGTGGTTGTCAAGATGTATGCGGCCTAAACAAACCGGCAAAAGACTTCATTGGCCACCGGTAGCGCCAGCTGGGTGAGCCGCAACCGGTCTCCAGCTCTTTCCAAAAGCCCGCCGTCCAAAAGCTCGGCAATGGCCTCACCAAAGACATCTTCGGGACCAACCCCAAACCGGTGGGTGAAATCAGAGCAGCTCACCCCATTCAGCAGCCGCAAACCCAAAAACATAGTCTCTTCCATCCGCTCCCTCACGGTCACGGGTTGGCGGTCGGCCACCGGCAACCGGTTGGCCTCTAGGCTCTCACAGTACCTGGTCAAAGAGGCCAAGTTGCTCCACCGCCAGCTACCCGGGCCTCCGGTCCCAATGTCTCCCTCCCAACTAGAGGCAGCGCCGGCGCCCAAGCCCCAATAGGGTCGATTGTGCCAATATAAGAGGTTGTGCCGCGACTCATAACCTGGTCGAGCGTAATTAGCAATTTCATAGTGGTGGTAACCATGCTGGGTAAGGGTTTGAACCGCGGCCCAGAACATGGCCAGGCTAGTATTCTCGTCTGGAAGGGCCAGCTCCCCCCGTTTAAAAGCTCGAGCCCACCGGCTAGGCCCATCCATCCCCAGGCCATAGATAGATATATGCTCAGGCCCTAGATCGATGGCCGCCCGCAACGTGGACTGCCACTGGCCCAGCGACTGCCCCGGCAGCCCGTAGATTAGGTCCAGGCCCACATTAGCGGCATCAGCCTCTCGCAATTGTCGGAAGGCCTCTATCGCCTCTCGGGCAGTATGGGTGCGCCCCATGGCGGCCAAAAGCCCATCATCGAACGATTGCACTCCTAAAGACCAGCGGCTCACTCCGGCCTCTTTCAGAACCAATATCTTCTCCGGGTCCAAAGTGCCAGGATTAGCTTCAATGGTGATCTCTTCGATGACGGGAGCACCGGTAGCACATGGCTGAGCCATATCCATGGGGGAGATACTAAGCCCGCCGGTGGCTGGTTTGGGGTTGAACAGCGAGGTCATGGATGCTGGCCCGGTAGGCGGCTGGACAGTAGGGAGAAAAAGGCGCTGCCTTAGGTGGACCAATAGTTTCGCCAAGTCCTGGGTAGCCAAGAAAGTCGGAGTCCCGCCGCCGATGTACACCGTCACCGGTCGCTCCGGAGAAGTAGCCGGCCAGAAATGGGCGGCCAGGTCGATTTCTTTCTTCAGGGAATCTAGGTACCGCCTGACCACTTTCCGGGAGGGCCGGGCATAGCTGACAAAGTCGCAGTAAGCGCAGCGGCGAAGGCAAAAAGGCAGGTGTATATAGATGCCCCATGCTGCCAAGTTTAGTCGCCTCCGGTCCTCAGGACCGCCATAAATGCTTCCTGGGGAATTTCCACCTTGCCGACCTGCTTTAACCGCTTCTTTCCCTCTTTTTGCTTTTCCAGGAGCTTTCGCTTCCTGGTCACATCGCCGCCATAACATTTTTCCAGGACGTTTTTGCGCAGGGCCTTGACCGTTTCCCGGGCAATGATCTTGTTGCCAATAGCTGCCTGGATGGGCACCTCAAACAGCTGCCGGGGGATGACTTCCTTGAGCTTCTCAGTTACGGCTCGAGCCCGGGCGTAGGCTTTATCGCGATGGACGATCCAGGAGAGGGCATCCACCGTCTCACCGTGGATAAGGATGTCCATCTTTACTAGGTCCGACGGCCGGTATTCCTTGAGTTCATAGTCCAGGGAGGCGTAACCGCGGCTGCGGGATTTTAGCCGATCAAAGAAATCATAGATGATTTCTGCCAGGGGCAAATCGTATTCCAGCATCACCCGGCCTTGGCTCACGTACTCCATTTTAATAAAGACCCCCCGTTTCTCCTGGGCGAGCTCCATCACCGGCCCCACATAATCGGAGGGCACCATGATCGTCGCCCGCACGAAGGGCTCGCTGATGGAGCTAATCTCGGTTGGGGGCGGGAGCTTGGTGGGATTGTCGATCCATACCACTTCCCCATTGGTCTTTTTCACCTCGTAGACCACGCTGGGGGCAGTGGTAATTAGATCTAAGCCGTATTCGCGCTCCAGGCGCTCCTGGACAATCTCAAGATGCAACAGCCCTAAAAAGCCGCAGCGAAAGCCGAAGCCCAAGGCCCCAGAGGATTCTGGCTCAAAGGACAAGGAAGCGTCATTGAGCTGAAGTTTCTCCAAAGCCTCCCTTAAGTTCTCAAAGTCGCGACTATCCACCGGATAAAGTCCGGCAAACACCATGGGAACAGCCTTGCGATAACCTGGCAGGGGCTGGTGGCAAGGCCGGCTGGCCTCGGTAATGGTATCCCCCACCCGAGTATCGCGAACGTTGCGGATGCTGGCGGTCAGAAACCCGACCTCGCCAGCCGCCAATTCCTCCACTGGGCGCGGAAAAGGAGTAAACACCCCCAGCTCGTTCACCAAGAACTGCTTGCCTGAGGCCCAAAGCCTGATCTCCATCCCCACCTTGAGAGTCCCGTCGACGATGCGAATGTAGGGAATCGCCCCTTTATAAGAATCGTAGTTGCAGTCAAAGATCAGGGCCTTGAGCGGAGCCTCGGCATCGCCTCGAGGAGGAGGGATGCGTTTGACGATGGCCTCCAGGATGGCCTCAGTTCCCTGGCCGGTCTTGGCTGAGGCCAGGATGGCGTCCCGGCCGTCCAGGCCTAGTATTTCCTCCAGCTCCTGCCTCACCCGATCCGGATTGGCGCTAGGTAAATCGATCTTGTTGATAACCGGTATTATCTCTAAGTTGTGGTCGATGGCCAAGTAGGCGTTGGCCACAGTCTGAGCTTCAATCCCCTGGGAGGCATCAATTACCAGCAAGGCCCCCTCGCAAGCCGCTAGGCTGCGGGAAACCTCATAGGCAAAGTCTACATGACCAGGGGTATCGATGAGGTTTAAGACGTAATCCTTGCCATCAGCGGCCCGGTAGTTGAGCCGCACCGCCTGCATCTTGATGGTGATCCCCCGCTCCCTCTCAATATCCATTTGGTCCAGAAGTTGATCCACCATCTCCCGCTCCGGCACTGCCCCCGTATACTCGAGCAGGCGGTCAGCTAAAGTGGATTTGCCATGATCGATGTGGGCAATTATACAAAAGTTTCTGATTTGACTTAGAGGTACTCCCATACCCGCTAGCAATCCTTTCCCATCCTGTCTAACCCTACCTTAGAATCCGCCCCCATTAGGCTTAGTGCCCGCGGTGGCGGACTAGACGCGATTTGATCATATCGATTACCAGCTCCGGTTCCTGCATGCGCATGGCCAGGGTGACCAAGCCATAAACTATCACTCCGGCGGCCATAGCCCCCATCACCTGGATGGCCTGACCCGCTTTGGTGACTACCCCAACCTCCGCCCCTAGGTAGCTAGCCACCCAACCTACTACTATCCCCATTATAATCGATGCTAAGAGGCTCTGGCTGAAGGATCGGATGATGGCCGCACCGCCCAACGGACCAGCCCTGCGCCTCAGCAGCCCCAATAAAAGCAGCAGGTTGAAAATCCCCGCCAAAGAGTAAGCCAAGGCCAAACCGCCATGCTCCAGATAACTAATCAAGAGGATGTTCAAAGCAATATTGAGGGCGATGGTGACTACGCCCACCGTCACCGGGGTACGGGTGTCATGTAAAGAATAGAAGGCTCGGTTGAGCACCTGGGTGGCACCGTAGGCAAAAAGGCCAAGAGAATAGAAAAACAAAGCATAAGCCGTAGCCTGGGTAGCCTCGGCAGTGAACTTGCCCTGTTCAAAGAGAAGGCGGATGATGGGGGTGCGCAAAGCAATCAAACCCGCAGAGGCCGGCAAGGTGACATACAGTACCGAGCGCAAGCTAAGAGACAAGGTGCGCTTGAATTCGTTTATCTCCCCTCGGGCCACCTGGGCAGTCATGGTGGGAAATGCCGCTACCGCCACCGAGATAGCAAAAATGCCGATGGGCAGCTGCATCAGCCGCTGAGCCGTGCGCAGAGCGGCCACCAATCCGCCCGAAAGGTGAGAAGCCAAGTTCTGGTTAACAAACAAGTTGAGCTGGGTAACCGAAAGCCCGATCAACACGGGAAAGATGAGCTGGGCCACCTTCCTCACCCCGGGGTGGCGCAGGTTGATGCGAGGAGTGTAGACCACCCCCAGGCGGAGCAGGGCAGGGAGCTGCACCAAGACTTGCAGGGCTGCCCCGGTAACCACGCCGATGGAAAACCCGGCAATGCCTATATAGGGAGTGAGAAACCAGCCCACGGTTATGATGCCGATATTGTACAGTACCGAGCCCAAGGCCGGGTAAAAGAAATTGCGGTAACTGTTGAGGATAGCCATGGTGATGCCACCCAGGACCATAAACATGACCTGAAAGAACATGATCCGGGTAAGGATAACCGTCAAGTCCAGGGTAGCCGGATCGAAGCCCGGCACCAACAGTTCGATCAGCTGGGGGGTAAAGGTCATCCCCAAGGCAATCCCCAAAACCAATAGGATCACCAGCACGTTGAGGATGGTGCTGGCTACTTCCCAAGCCTCATTCTCCCGCTCCGTAGCTATGTAGCTGGAGAAAACCGGGATAAAGGCGGAGCTCAGAGCTCCCCCTACCAGAAGCATATACAGGAAGTCGGGAATGGAGAAGGCAGCATTGTAAGCATCGGTGAGGCGATTCTGCCCAAACAGGGCGTATATGACTACCTCCCGGACATAGCCCAAAATGCGCGAGGCAATGGTAGCTAGCATAACTATGCTAGCGGCTTGGGCTACCCGGGTGGATTGGCCCGGTTTCATACGCGTCAAGGAGCTCCTTTCTAACTAAACGACCAAGAATCACCTCATCATTATACCACTGGAGGCTAATAGCTAAGTCACTTTTTGCCCCGAGTCAGTCTCAATTAGTCCCTTGAGCACCGCTGCCAATAGCTCGGCCGAATAGTAAGCTTCCTCCAAGGAATTAGCCGCCGATCCCACCTCGATGAGGATGGCGTGGGGGTGGAGGTGTTGGTTATACCTGCCATCCTGGACCCTGACCCCCCGAAGCAGCCCTGGATAGGTCAAGTTCATTTTTTCCGCTAGCTTCTCAGCAAAATCGCGGTTTTCCTTCCAGTGCGGGTGCTTGAGGCGCTTATCAGTGCCCACCACCAGCAACACTGGGGCCGCCCGCTTGCCGTCGATGGTGACGGCCCGCCTTTGGCCCAGAGCGGCATCCCGATGCACGTCAATAACCACCTGGATGCTGGGGTATTTAGCCAAGACTGACTTCACCGTCTTGGCCGACTGAGCATAGGCTAGCTCCCAGTGCGGGTAGTCATGGATAGTAGAGGATAGAACAACTGGGATCTTATATTTCTGCCTCAAGGTGTCCGCCAGGTGCTTGGCCACCTTGGTAACCCCCGCTGCCTGTCCCTCCAGGCGATCCTGGCCCTCACTGGGCTGGTAGGCTTCGGCGTTGTGGGTATTGTAGATGAACACCAACGGCTGCTGGGCACCGCCGGCATCCGAGCCTGGTTTATCTTCGCCGGCCGGTTGGGCGCTGGGCGGAGGCGAATTTGGCTCCGCCTTAGGTGGCGAAGGAGGTAGAGGCGAGGGTGGGGACGATGGGGACGACGGCGATTCCCCAGGAGGTTCCTCGATCCAGACTGGGACCTGGGTTTTAAGGAAACTGGGCTGGCTCAAATGTACCCCGGTCAGGGCGTAAAACGCCGTTTGGGCTAGTCCTAGATAAGCCGTCTCCGCCTCATCTTCGCTTAAAGGTGCCACCGGCAGGGTTTGCTCCAAAAGGCGGCGATAAGTGCCCTCCGAGAAACCCACCAAATGGCAGGCTCTGGCCACCCAAGAGCTGGCCTGGTCCCAAAAGCGGGCCGGGGCCGGAAAAAGTGGCGGTCGAGGTAGCCTGGAGAATACAATCACCCCACCTATGAGAGCCATAATTAAGAGCAAAGTATGAGCCCGGATAGTTACGGTTACAACCTTTCTCCGGTACAACCTGTCCCCCTCCCTTGGCCAATCCTATGCGCCAAGCCCCCAGTTTATGCCCCTTATGCCCCGGCTCGCCTGCCCGGACCAAAGCCAGGAAGATTGCCCCATGCGGCCAGCCCCGCAACCAGGCATGAAAAAGGAAGCACTCAACTCACTGACCTGAGCTTGGGATCCACGCCATAGGCAGCAAAATATTTGCAGGGCCGTAGTCCTGTGGTTGGTTGAGTGCTGGGCGCGCAGGATTACGGAACGGAGGAACAGCGCCCCAGTCGGCAATATATGTTTTTTGCAGGAGGAAAGAAGAAAGCAGGGGAGGAGTTTGACCTCCTCCCCTAGCGGCGCCGGGAAGCGCCTGCTGGACCTCTAAGCCATGCTCAGAGATTAGGTATGGGCAAGTTCGGTGGGGACAAAAGCATCCACGAAGCCAATGACCAGCGCTGCCAGCAGTGCCCCTAGGACGTTAACCGATAGGTAGGTAGGAATTATGAATTGAGCCAGATAGATAACCACGGCCGAGACGATAAACCCGACGATGCCGCGTCGGCCCGGGGAAATATTGGGGCCAAATAACCGCTCCACCGCCCATCCCAAGGCAGCAATTACCACCGCCGCGATCAATGCCCCGATGAAGCCGGCCACGCGGATTCCGGGTAAAAGCCAGCCAATGATCATGAGCACCAGCGCTGAGACAATAAAGCGAATGGCCACACCCGTCCAACCTTGCATAGCCATACTCTCACCTCCTCTGGCTGTTAGCATTCCCGGAGTTTTCCTTTCTATGCATGACCAGCCTATGAGGGGCCGAGGCAAGCTAAAAAGGAGAGCGGCCCGTCGCTAAAGCCGGGTGCCCTTAAGGTTTAGCTCTGGAAGGGAAGTAGTCTATACCGGGATCTTTCGGGAAACCCGCCGCTGCCAGGCCCGTATACCTAAGCCTACGCCCAGCAGCAAGAAAACCCCGCCACCTATGACCAGGGGGAGGTGGTCGCGGATAGCCACTAGCCACCCACCTGGTGCTGCTGGCGGCTGCTCAGTGGGAGGCTGGGTAACCGAGGCACCCGGACTGGGGGTCTGGTCGCCCAGACCTGGACCTTGACCTGGACCGGAACTGGGCCTTAAGCCTTCAGTGGACCCGCCAATGGCCCCACCGGTCCCCGGAGGAAGGAGCAAGGGCTCACCTCCACCTTGACCGGGAATAAAGCCAGATGGCGGAGCAGGAGATGGCCCTGGAGGCACTGGACCCGGAGGTATTGGGCCCGGCGGGGGCGGATTGGGTGGAAGCGGTGGACCGGGCGGTGGCTCCACCGGACCAGTCGGCGGCTCCACCGGAGGTGGCCCGCTGCTTCCCAGCACCAAGGCGCTGAAATTAAAGGCAAAGGCCACGCTCTTACCCTGGTAGGCGTCGCCGGATCCGGCCGGCAGCCCCACCTGGAAGCGCAAAGTCTCTTCGCTATTGGGGACCAAGGTACCCATGACCTGGTCGCTTAGCTCCGAGAGGCGCCCTTGATAACGCCAAGCCTCTTGGCCATCCTTTATCCCTAGTATCTTCAGCTCCAAAGCGCCAAAAAGCAAGTCATCACCATTGGCTTTAGCGGCGCTGGCATAATAGCTGTAGGACTGCGACCCTTGGTTGCGCACTACCAGCGTGCCTTGGGTGCTGGTCCCAGCTTAGGCTTGGTTTACGGTCACCAGGGGGGCAGGATTGAGAAACGTAAGGCCCTCATCTCTGATGACCAGCACCGGAGGGCCAGAGCTGGCCGCCATGGCCGAGCCGGCCCTAGGCTCCAGCTGACCAGAGGTCGGCGCTGCCGAAGCCCCGGCGATGCCGAGCACTGCCACACCCAATACCAAGATAGTAATCGATCGTCGCATCGCTTTTCCCCCCTGCTAACTCAACTCCGCCCTCATGCGCCTATCAAGCCGTCCCTGCTGGGGCCCTACCTGCAGGCTTGCGGCCGGGCCGGCTACCTGGCCCGGCCGCCCCCACTGCCCGCAACCATTATGAAGCTAAGTTGGACTAGCCTTTCACGCCTCGGGCTTGGCTGACCTCCGTCAACATCTACTGGGGAGCGTCAACATAAGCCCAAGTAGGGTAGGCGTTATCTTCGGTGCCTCCGGCACTAATGATGATCTGTACCTCCTGGCCCAGATGGCCGGACAGGTTAAGATTTATGGTTTGCCAGCCCGTGCTACTCACAGAACCCTCGCCATGACCAAACGCCTCAGTATGATAGGAGGCAATGACGGTCCCGCCCGCCACTACCTTGACTTGATACTCAAAGTTATCGTATCCCTCATAGTCATAGGTAAAGATATTGTAGGCAAAGGTCAAGGTGGGAGCCAACACGGTAAAGGTCTGAGAAACCTTGTTATCGCCAATGGGCTGGGGGCCTACGTTATCGCCCAAGCGCAACATCTTGCTCCCCCGCTGAGGCGAGGTGAAGGTATCAGCACCTACTACGGCCACCGAATCGGCCGCAGCTAGCGTGGTCCAGCCGGTTAGATTGCCCAGCTCAAAGCCGGCATTGACCAGGTTAGGGTTGGCCGGAGCATTGTTCACCTGGCCAGCATTGAACACAAAGTCGATGGTGCAGGACTTACCCTGCAAGGCATTGCCGGCGCTCCGGGGTAGCTTGATGTCGAAAGTGACATTTTCGCCCGTCCCGGCAGCCAGGTTAAGGTTCAACACTAGACCCACCACCGAGCTCAAGGGCTGATCGGCACCACCATTGATGGAGACCTTCAGAGCATCGTAAAGATCGCTGTCCCCACCGGCCTCTTGGGCAGTAACCATATACCAAAAGGGCAGGCTACCCAGGTTCTTAACGTTGATGGTATAGGTGTAATGATCCCCAGGTTTAGCATTAGCAAAGGTCATGGTACCGGTGTTGGCCCCGGCATTGGCGGCCCCAATGATCAGGGTACCAGTGGTAAAGACATTGTTAGCATTCTCAGCTTGGCTGGTGAACCAGATCAATAGTCTGGCGCAAGTGCCGGGGTGCCGTACCTACCCGCAAGCAACCATCAATTGGCGCCTCCAAAACCGTCTCCACACTCACCTTGGACAAATCAACCAGGGCAATGACTAAAGTGAAAGGACAAGCGCTCTTCAGCGCTTGGATGCGACCGGGATCAGCTTGGCTGTCATCCAACCAGTAGATGATCACGTCGGGGTGTAGATGGCGAACCTCCTTCAGCCCCTTGGCCTTCTCCCAGCCGCCTAAGACATGGAGATCGGGATGGCCGCCAATACTAGCCCCGATGCCGGCTCGCTGGGCTTCCGTACCCCCGACTACAGATCCGCAATAAGCCCACATTCCTACCTCCCAAAAGCGTAGGCGCAGAAAACTCGCCCGGTTTATTACAGTTAGGTGGGGATGATGGCGGTCATGGGGGATACACGCCACCGCTAACCGCTAAAATTATACTACTTTTGAACGAATAAACCAAATCAAATTTTCATAACCTGGAATTCCAACTATATGATACTAACGGAAAGCTATCTCGATCCTGGCCCCAATATAAGGACTTGGCCGGGCCTTTTCTACTAACACACTTTCTGTTACATTTACTTTTCTTGCCTTTTGTCGAATCCCGTGCTACAATACCCTCTGTACACAGAACCGGGTTAGGAGGTGAACCAACAAATGCCCAACATCAAGTCCGCAGCCAAACGAGCCGAGCTGGCCCGGGTCCGAACCCTACGCAACTCTGCTATCAAGTCGCGGATGAAGACCGCCATTCGCAAGTTCAATGCTGCGCTAGCCAGCAAAGATAAGCAGCAAGCTTGGGATTCCCTCATCCAAGCGGTTATTGCCATCGACAAGGCCCAAGCCCAAGGCACCATCCATAAGAATGCCGCTGCCCGGTATAAATCCGGCCTCTACCGCCGGTACAACTCGGTTATGCAATAGCCCGGCTCAACTAAAAGGCGAGGGCACAAGCCTTACGAACGAAAAGCCTTTGGCCACCCAAGGTCAAGGGCTTTTTCATTTTATTGGCAAGGTTAGACAGGTTAGGCCTGGCTCTGCTTGCTCATACTAACCATGAGTAGCCGCACCTAACTTTTACAAACCGGAAAGGAGGAATAACTTGTCCCCAAAAAGAGCTAAGACTCAAAGCGAGATTGCCCGGGAGCAGGCCGAGCGGCAACAGCAGAACCAGCAAAACCAGCAGATTTCAGCTCAAGCCGGACTTGGGGGTGCAGCCCAAGGGGCGGCCGGCGGAGCTGGCATGATGGCTGGGACGGCACAAGCTGCCGGCACCGCCACAGCGGGCACTGCCGGAGCCCAGGCTAAGGTCGATACCTCCCAGGCTGGCGGGGCCTATGGCGGCGGCACCGTGGGCAAAAACACCTCCGAAGCCGCTCGCGAGCAAGCCGGAATGCAGAATGCCCGCGAGCAGCAAACCCAGGAAAACGTTCAAGCTTCCACCCAGGCCGGCCTCAAACAATAGGCCGCCAAAGCAAAAGCCCCTCAGCTCGAGGGGCTACATAAAGTAACCTAATCGCCGATTCTATGCACATAGGTCAATTACAGCCAGCTCCAGCGCCTCCTTGGGTTCTGCTCCCCCCTTAAGGGCCAAGTCGAGCTCAAGCAGGCGCTCTAAGCTTCTTGCTAATTGCTCGGGGCTAAAAAGCCGGGATTGCCTTTGTAGCTTTTCCCGCTCAAACGGTTTTAGCTTTAACTCCTCGGGCTGCTCCTTGAGCTCAAAAGCTAGCTTAGTCCACAACAGGAGCCGTACCTGCCGGGCTAACATGAAGGCCACCCGCACCGGAGGCTCGCCCCAAGCCAGGATGTCGTCTAAGGCTGCTAAAGCCTTAATGAGGTTTTTCTCCCCCACCGCATCCAAAAGCTTAAACACGCTGGTCTCGCCCTTGGAACTTAAGACCTCCCGCACCATAGTTGGGGTGATTACTTTGGCATCTCCGGCAAAGGCAAACAGCTTCTCCATCTCTTGGCGCAAGCGGGTCAGATCAATAGGAGAACCCACCTGGGACCACAGCTCAGTCCAGGCCTGAGGTTCAAGCTCGTGGCCGGCTTCCTTAGCCCAGCGGCGGGCCCAAGCCATAGCTTGATCGCGGCTAGTATCCAGCTGGACGATCGCAAAGGAACGAAAGGCCTGGCGGCGTAGATCCGGTTTTCCCCCATACCACCAAACTAAGCAAGTAGAGGGATTGGGAGCGGCCAGGTAGGATTCCAGCGCCCGGCTTTCAACCTCCTCGGGGTGGCGGCTACCCTTCACTATCAGCAGCCGACGGGAGGACAAGATGGGTGGGGTATTGGCGGTCGCCAAGATGTCCTGCCAGGTCGCCTGTTCCAGTTCATAAACGGAGAGATTAAAATCCTCGGTGCCCGCGGTCAGCGCCTGGGCTTTTATTGCCCCGATAAATTCCTGGGCCAGGTAGTCCTCCTGCCCTTCTAAAAGGTAAGCGCTGGCGAGATTCCCTCGGCGCACCAGATTGAGAGCCTCCTGGAAATGCATGGTATTTCACCTTCTTCCGGTCCAGGATTAATTATAAGCGATTCCGGTGCCGATGGCATGGGAGTTTCCACATGGACAGCGGTTGGGGTTAGAGTTAAAATCTGGGTAAAGGCAAGGGAATCTTGAGAGGGGAGGGAGTAACTGAAGTTGGGTGGGTTGGATTTAAATGCTGGCCTCGAGCAGCTACTTCGGCAAATAGACCCATATCTTAGCCATGCTCCGTCCATAGCTTACTTCTGCACCTATGTGCCGCCGGAAGTAATTGCCGCTTGCGGTGCTCGGCCGATGCGCATTTTTGGCCTTCCCAAGCCTCCTCTTCAGGCCGACCGCTTGTTGCCGCGAAACCTCTGCCCCTACGTTCGTAGCTGCCTGGAAACTCTAATGGCCCCTGGTACCATTCAGGGCCCTATCGCCGGCGCCATCTTCGCCGGCTCATGCAATGCCATGATGCAGCTGGCCGAAGCCTGGCGAAAGTACGCAGCCAAAGGGCAAGGGTTCTTTTTCTATCTGGATCTCCCTCATAAGAGCACGGTGGGGGCAAGAGACCATTATGCTCACAATCTTAGGGCACTGGCCCGGTCACTCTCCGCCTTTCTAACCGAGGAATACGGCCAGCCTTTGCTATCAGAACCAGAGCTAGACCTAAGGATACGTTTAGCCATTGAGCAATACCAAGAAGTACGTCGAAGCCTGGTGGGGCTCTATCAACTTCGCCGACGCCAAGACATCCATCTTCAACCTGGGTTGGTGGAAGAAGCAGTGGCTGCCGCCATGAGTTACCAACCTAAAGCTTTCCTCAAAGCCTGGGAAAACAGCGGCATCTCCCTAGCCATTCAACACGCTACCGGTCAACTTGGCGATGATCGTTGTTTCGGCAACGACCATAAGGTGCGCCTTCTTTGCACCGGCAGCATCTTCTGGCCAGCTTGGCTTCGGTTTCTAGACCAAAACGGTGCCGAAGTGGTCTACGAGGATTGTTGCCTGGGGATCCGCCCTCTGCTTTTGGCCGAAGGCGAAAGCGGAGGCGTGGCCTGCCCGCAGGGTGGCTTGGAAGGGCCTGCACCGGCCCGCCCAGATGATCCCTGGAAGTGGCTGGCTAGCTCCTATTTGACTAAGGTACCCTGTAGCCGCATGCTCTCCTCCGCCCAGCGAGCGGATAGGCTGCTTTCAGCAGTCAAGGAATATCGAGCCCAAGCGGTGATCTATTATGCCCTCAAATTCTGTGACTTTGCCCTCTACGACTACCCGTACTTCAAGGAAAAGTTGGCCCAGGCTAAGGTGCCATTGCTTTATCTGGAAAGCGACTACACCATTAGCGCTCTGGGGCAACAAGCTACCCGAGTCGAGGCTTTCATGGAGATGCTGGCTATCGGTCAGGCAGGTGCTCGGTAAATGGCCAGTTTTAACTCGGTAGTCCGCAACCAACTGGTCCGTTGGGGTCCAAAGATGCTGGGATACCGGTTCACTTACCGGCTAGCCAGGTGGCTTTTGGCCCTGTCTCGTGCCCTGGAGCCAAGGGGGAGCTCGCGAGCGGCAGGCTGGTTGACTGCCCAGGCCATGCTAGACCTGGCCCTCGACCAGGCTGAGGCCGCCTACGCTCAGGGGAAAGCAATTTGGACCACCGCTTTCTTCCCCACCGAGTTAGTTTATGCCTTTGACTTCATGCCCCTTCCCATCGAGGTAGTAGCGGCAGTAATCGCGTCCATGGGGTTGGCACCCCAGATGCTGAACCAAGCTGATAGAGAATGGTACTCCCATGACCTCTGTTCGTTTCACCGCTGTGCCTATGGTTGTGCCCGCTTGGGGTACCTACCCCGCCCCCGGGCCATGCTCTCCAGCAGCGCCATCTGTGATGGCGGCCCTAAGCTGTTTCGCAACCTGGAGCATCTCGAGCAGGAGGGCATGGCGGCTTCCACTTCCGCCCCAGCTCATTTCCTGCTCGACGTTCCGGTGCTGACTGGTACAGATGACCTTACTAGCGCCGTAGCCTATGTAGCAGACCAGCTTAAGGAGGCCAGCGCCTTTCTTGAGGAGCTCGCCGGCCATCGGCTCAGTCTAGAAAAGCTTAAGCAGTCCTTGTGGCTATCCAATCAGGCCCGCCAATGGGCGGTCAGCGCCAACCAGCTGCGGCAGCGCTACCCAGGAGCTATCTCCGGGCAGGTGACCTTGAACCTATTGGCGGTAGTCTTTGGCGGCTTTGGCTCGGACCGAGCTCGAAAGGTTTACCAGACCCTATACCAGGAAATCGCCTCCTCAAGCCCCAGACCGACCCGGGAATCCGAGCTCTCTCGGCTGCTCTGGCTGCATGTGCCGCCTTACTACCCCCACGATATCATCACATCCTTGGAGAAGGAGTTGGGCGCGGTTATTGCTTTTGAGGAACTGAACGACGTTTACTGGCCGCCCCTGGACCTGGAGCGGCCCTGGGAGAGCTTGGCCCATAAAGTCCTGGCCCACCCCAGCTACGGTCCCCCAGTCCGGCGCCTTGAGCACATCTTGCGCCTGGCCGAAGACTACCATGTTGATGGCGTAATCCAGTACTCCAACTGGGGGTGCCACCAAGCTGGGGGCAGCGCCCTCATGATCCAGCAGGCCTTGCGCGAACAAGGCCTACCTATGCTGGTAATCGATGGCGACTGCGTGGATCCCAGGGACCAGAGCCCAGAACAAGTCCGTACGCGGCTGGAAAGCTTTATGGAAGTCTTGAAAGGAAGGCAGCAAAGTGAAGTTAGTAGCCGGCATTGATATCGGGTCCCTTTCCACCGAAGTGGTGCTCATGGAGGCGAATTCAAACCGCTTCCGTGAGGCTAAGGAGCCCGGCCCTGAGCACCTTGCGGCCGGGAACCCCAGGCTTGGGCGGCTAGATTCCATCTTGGCTTTCAGCGTTGTTCTTACCGGTGCCAACATCCAGAAAGCCATGGAGCAAGCCTTAGAGGCGGCTCTAGGAAAAGCCGAGGTTGACTTTTCCCAAGTAGAGGCGGTGGTAGCCACCGGTTACGGGCGGCGCATGGTCAGCTTTGCCCAGCGAACGGTTACCGAAATTACCTGCCATGGCCAGGGAGCTCATTACCTGTTTCCGCAGGCTCGGACCGTCATCGATGTGGGCGGGCAAGATAGCAAAGTAATTCGGCTGGGGCCGACGGGTGAAGTGGTGGATTTCGTAATGAATGACAAGTGTGCTGCCGGAACCGGCCGTTTCTTGGAGGTAATGGCCCGGGCATTGGAAACCGATATAGTCGGCCTGCACCGCCTGGCCGATCGGGCCCGCCAAGCCGCCAGCATCAGCAGCACCTGCACCGTCTTTGCCGAGTCAGAAGTAGTCTCCTTAATTGCCCAGGGGCGAAGCCGGTCAGAAATAGCCTTAGGCCTTTTGCAGTCAGTAGCGGCCAGGATCGCCGGCCTCGCTGGCCGGGTGGGAGTAGAACCGCCGGTAGTAATGACTGGAGGGGTAGCCAAAAGCAACGGCATCGCCCGCATTTTGGGAGATATTTTGGGAACACCCATCCTGGTCCCGCCCGAGCCGCAAATTGTGGGAGCCCTAGGGGCGGCCCTTATAGCCCGGCGGATGGTGGCTCATGAGGAAACCAACATTTCCTAGCGCTGATGCCTTTGGCTGACCTCAAACGGGCACGAGCACGCCTTGCGGTGGCACCATTTCCCCCTGCTGACTCGATGTTGATGAGTTCGGGCCCGCTTCCGGACCGCTCGCCCAGAAACCGGGTACTGCCTGCTGAAGCGATGTTGATGAGTTAGGAACTCCCCAGGATGGCTGCGGCAGGTCAGGGCCCACCGGCACTCAGGAAGGGCTGGATCAGCAGGCGATCGGGGCGGGCAATTACGGTGATGGCCCCTTGGCGATCGGTACGGTAGACTGGTACCCGGCGCTGGGCCCAGTAATTTAGCACCGCCGGGGCCGGATGGCCAAAGGAATTATCCTCCCCTACCTGGATTATCACCGCCTGGGGGTTGACTGCTTCCAGAAACTTGGGATCTAACCCCCCGGCGCTGCCGTGATGGGGATAAAGTAGGATGTTGCTAGCCAGCGTTTGTGGCGCTTGGTTCCCCAGGCGACCTAGCAGCTCTTCCATTCCCTCCTTTTCCAAATCTCCAGGCAAGAGCAGGCGAAAGCGGCCATAGGTCAGCTGCAGCACCAGGGAGAAGTTGTTGCTGCCCTTCTTTGCGCCGGAGGGACCGGCCAGGGCGCCGGGGCTGGCCCCAGTGCTGGAGAAACCGGCGATAGCGCCGGGCCCGGCCGAGCCATCCCCGGTCCTGGAACCCGCAGCCTGGGGGTGGAGAGCAGTAACGGTTAGGCCCGGTTCGGCATACAAGCACTGGCCGCCGGTGAGAGGGCAGATCTCGGTCCCCCGGCTGGCACAAGCAGCAAATAAGCCGGCATATTCGCGGGCAGAAACCAGCGCCCCCGGCACTGCCAGCCTGGATGCCGGCAAATGCTCCACCACCGCCTCCAGGCCCTGGAGGTGGTCGGCATCTGGGTGGGTGCTAATCACCCAATCTAGATTTCTTACCCCTTGCCGCACCAGGAAGGGAACTACTATCTTCTCGCCCACATCAAAGCCGTTGTCAACCCCCGGGAGGCCTCGGTTCTCCTTCCCTAGGGATGGGCGCCAAGGGAGGCCGCCGCCGTCAATCAGCAGTTTCTTTCCGGCCGGAGTGCTGATGAACACCGAAGAGCCTTGTCCCACATCCAGGAAAGTCACCTTGAGCTCAGGTGGGCGCCACAGGGGCAAGATAGTGAAGATTATTAGGACCACCGAGGTCGCCCCTCCCGCACCTAGGGCTAGCCGCCGCCGGTACCTCAGCCAGCGTACCTGAAGCCAAGTTTCGCCCCGGTTAAGGCCGAGCCAGACCATTAGGACCAGCACCAGGTAGTAAAGGGCGATAGCAACCGGCGCCGGGCTAGCCACCGGCAGGCTAGCCGCAGGCAGGCCCCGGATCCAGGTCGCAACCCGGTCCACCAGCTCCAGGATCGCCCCCGCCCCCACCAAAGGCGGCGCTGCCAACGGCGACCAAATCACCGCCAAGATAAAGCCGGCTAGGCCAAGGATTACAGCTATACCCACCAGCCAGACCAAGGCCAAGTTGGCCAGGATCCCCCAGGGGGAAGCCAGATTGAAATAGAATGCCACCAAAGGTAGGACGGCTAGTTGCGCCCCTAAAGGCACGGCTAGAGCCGATGATGCCCAACCGATAACTTTGCGGCCAGCCATCCCCAACCTCGGTCCGGCCAACCGCTCGGCCATATGGTCGGCCCCATCGCCTATGGCCCGGCTCAGGAAGATGATGCCCCAGGCGGCCGCAAAGGAAAGCTGAAAGCCGGGTTCAAAGAGCTCCCAGGGATTGGCCAGGAGCAGGACCAGAGCGGCCAAGGCTAAGGAATTATAGCTATAGGCCTGACGATTGAAAGCCCTTCCCCCCAAGCCTACTAGCGCCATTACCGTAGCCCGGGACACCGAGGGTGTAAATCCGGCTACCGCCGCGTAGAACAGTACTCCTGCCGCTGTCAAGGCTGCGGTAGGGATACGGCCCAACCCGGCCAGCTGGCAGAGAATGGTCAGAAACAGCAGCACGAAGCCCAGGTGCAAGCCGGAGACGGCGAATACATGGTAGAGGCCCAAGTTCTTGTAGGTATCTATTTGGCTCGTCCCCAGCATCTCCTCGTCGCCAAAGAGCACGCCCTGAAGCATCCCGGCGCTAGAGGCTGGCACCGCCGCGGTAATAGCTTTAGCCACCCTAGCCTTGGCGGCTAAAGCCAGGCCGATCCAGGGGTTAGTGGGAGCCTTGCCGACCACCTTTATCGCCCCCGGCTCACCTACGGCCAAGGTGGTAAAGATGCCGCGCCGGCTTAAGTATTTCGCATAATTGAACTCGCCCGGATTGCGGGCCGGCGACGGGGCTTTGAGCTGGCCATGGACCACCACCACGTCCCCATAGCTAAGCTTAGGCCCTTGGCCGTAGATGCGAAGCTCCACCTTCTCGCCGACGTCAAGGCGCCACTCTCCCTGTTTAATCCTCTGCGCCGCAAGCACGTAAACGCTGCGATTGGGGTAAAGGCGGGGCTCCTCGGTCACTACTCCAGTTAGATCCAAAAAGGTATGGGTATGCCGAAGCAGCAAAGAAGGCGGAGGCTGGTTTACGGCCATGCCCAGGGCGCCCAAAAGAAAAAACAAGGCCAACAACAATGGGGTGATTGTTACTAGACGGCGCCAGCTCCAAAAACTGATGCCGGCTAGCGCCAAGGCCGCCAGCCCCAGTCCCCAGGGAGGCAGGGGAAGCAATGGGTGCGCTAGTACGCCGGCGGCATAAGCCAGGGCTATGGGCAAAAGCGGCGCCGAAAGCCAGAGCGAAGGCATGGTCGTCCCTTCTTAGCTCCTTTGATCGATCCCTTCCACCAGGATGAGGCAGAAAGTTTTAGCTTATTAGTTAGCTTATAAGATGGATGCTCTCCGGGGGAAGGCAAACCTGGCACCACTGGCCTATGGCCAAGTGGTATTTTTCGCTGGCGTGCCTAGGGATCAACATCTCCAGGTCATAGCTACCTCCCGAGCATTGAAGGAACACCCGGTACAAGGCCCCCTCCGGCAAACATTCCACTATCCGGGCGCGCAAGGTATTGGGTTTGGGCGCCTCGGGGTTGGATTTCCTCTCCGGTAGAAGCAAAATGTCCTCGGGGCGGATGCCAAAGCAGACTTCCCGACCCGGAGGAAGCTCAGCATAGGGGAGTTCCACCGTAAATTTTTCTCCCCGGACCTTCAGCCCTATCTGGGGATGGGCACTGAGTACCTGACCGTCAAAAATATTCTTCATGCCCACAAAGCGGGCCACCTGCCGGTTGTTGGGCCGGTAGAACACTTCCTCCCGGCTTCCCACCTGCAGGACTCGGCCATCGACTACCACCGCCACCCGGTCGCCCAACATAAAAGCTTCCTCTAAAGAATGGGTAACCATCAAGGTGGGAACCTGGAACTGGCGGCGCACCCGCACCAAATCCATCCTCAGCTTGTTGGCGATGATATTATCTAGGGCGCTTAAAGGCTCATCCAGAAGCAGCACCCGGGGCTCAATGATGAGGGCTCGGGCCAAGGCCACCCGTTGGGCCTGGCCCCCGGAGAGCTGATCTACCGAACGGTGTTCTAGCCCTTCCAGGCGCAAGAGCTGGAGCAGCTCCCTTACTTTCCCTTCCGCTTGTCTCCGCCCCTGGCGGCTGAGTCCGTAGACGATGTTGCCAAAAACATCCAGATGAGGAAATAAGGCCGGCTTTTGAAACACATATCCCACCCGTCGACGATGAACCGGAAGCATAACCGGATCTGGTTCGTCGGCAAAGAATACCTGGTCATCGCAAACGATCCGGCCAGCGTCTGGCGTGAGCAACCCTGCCACCAGATTCAATATGGTAGATTTGCCCGCTCCCGACGGGCCCATCAGCACTAACAATTCGTTGCCAACTTCTAAATTGGCCTTGAGCCTAAAGCTGCCCAATCGCTTTTCAACTTCCAGCTTAAGCATGGCTTTTCTCCTGCTCATACCTGCGACCTATTCCTGAGCGAGTGAGCCAGCGCACGGCCAGCAATACCCCAAAGGAGAGCCCGATCATCAGGGCAGAAATAGCTAAAGCTGCCTCGAGGTCGCTTTCCATGGCCGTATAGACCGCTAGCGGCAAGGTTTGGGTCCGACCAGGGAGGTTGCCGGCAAACATGATGGTAGCGCCAAATTCTCCCAAAGCCCGGGCCCAGGCCATGACTACCCCTCCCAGGAGCGAGGGAAAAGACAAGGGCAAAGTTATGCGCCAAAAAGTCTGCCCCCTGGACTTACCCAAAGTAAGCGAGGCCTGCTCCAGAAATGGGTCCACTTGGGCAAAGCCGGCCCGAGCCGAGCGGATAAAAAAAGGGCCGGCCACAAAGACCTGGGCCATAACCACCGCCACCGCGGTAAAGGTAATGTTGATGCCCCAAGCAGCCAAGTACTGGCCCAAAAGGCCCCTACGCCCAAAGGCCATCAACAAAGCCACACCCGCCACTGAAGGCGGCAACACCATGGGCAAGTCCACCAGGGTGTCGATGATCTCCCGGCCCCAAAAGCGGGTCCGGGCCAGAGTATAGGCCAAAGGCAGGCCCAAGGCGACTACGATAACGGTGCTGATGACCGTAGTAACGGCGCTAAGCCGCAGCGCTTCCACGACGATGGGCTTGCGGAAGCTAGCCAGGATCTCCACCATTGAAGTGCTGGCAAAAACCGAGACTACCGGCAACATGATAAAAACTACAAAAACTAAGCTAACCGCCAAGGCCCACCAGCCAAAGGCCTCCTTTGGTTTCCTTAAGGCCGGGCGCACTCCCCTGTTTCCCCCTTAAGGATTTCAATGCCGTGGGGCAGGGCCGGAAGAATGGCCTGCAAGCACTCGCGAACCGCTTTAGGGCTCCCCGGAAGGTTGATAATCAGGGTTTGGCCCCGAGTAACCGCCATGGCCCGGGAGAGCATGGCCCGCGGGGTCTTTTGTAGGCTAGCCCAACGCATGGCCTCGCTTATGCCTGGGACTTCTTTCTCCATCACTTCCCGGGTAGCCTCAGGGGTGACATCCCTGGGCCCCAGCCCAGTCCCGCCGGTAGTAAAGATGAGATCCGCCTGGGAACACATCTCTTTTAGCTTCTGCACCAGGATATCCTTTTCATCGGGCACCAGCTCATAGGCCACCACTTCCGCGCCGATGCTGGCCACCTCATCGCGGATGGCCTGCTGGCTTAAGTCCTCCCTTTCTCCCCGGGAACCTTTATCGCTGGCAGTAATGATGCCTACCCGAATCATCAGCCCACCACCTCAATGGGATCGCCCACCGCCACCGGTCCGCCTTGAAGCACTGCCATGAAGATCCCTTCTTTAGGCATAATACAGTCTCCAGCCTGATAGTAGATGGCGCAGCGGCCATGGCAGACCTTGCCGATCTGGGTTATTTCCCCAATCACCTGCTCCCCGATCTTCAGCCGGGTGCCCACCGGCAACGAAACTAGATCGATACCCTCGGTGGTGATATTCTCGGCAAAATCGCCTGGCCCTACCTCAAGCCCCAAGCCGCGCATCTTGTTGATGCTCTCTATAGCCAGAAGGCTCACCTGCCGATGCCAGGGACCAGCGTGAGCATCGCCCGCAAGGCCCGAATTGGCTATTAGCACCCCGCGGCCGATGTTGGTCTTGCGCTCACCCTTCTTCTCACTTTGGCAGACAGCCACCACCCGACCGCGAGCTTTTAGTGCCTTGCCTGCTTGGTTAGTTTCCATACCCCCTACACCCTCCTTCAACATGTTAGATGCTTCCGAAACATTTCCCATGCCGGGGCGCTGGCGCCGGCTCCACATGGGCTCGCCAGCGATCCGTATGGCTCCCCCACCCCC
>JACIYF010000035.1 GCA_014360065.1 Clostridia bacterium
CGTACCCAAGCGATTGATAAACAGGGCTTCTTCGCTTTTGGTCTTGGCCAACTTTGGCCTCCCCAAGTTGATGTAGTTGCGTAAAGCTTGCAAAGCCATGGATCCTAAGGGCAAAATGCGCTCCTTGCCCCCTTTTCCGAGGCAACAAACCATCTCGAGATCAAAATTTATATGGCAAACATTCAAGGATACGGCTTCCGACACTCGCATACCCGTGCCATATAGAAGTTCTAGGAGGGCTTTATCGCGAAGTCCGTTGGGGGTATGAAGATTGGGCTGGTCGAGCAGCCGATTTACCTCATCAATTGATAGCACTCGGGGAAGAGGCCGGTTACCTTTTGGAGAGTCGAGGTCCTCAGTAGGATCCTCCGAGGTGATATATTCCATGTTGAGAAAATGAAAAAAGGAACGGATGGCTGATAGGTGCCTGGCTACGGTTGCTGGAGCCCGGTCCTTAGCTTGAAGAACAGAGAGGTAAGCGATTACGGTGGCCCTGGTCACCTGTTTCCAGTCAGTGATGCCCTGTTTTTGACAATAGTCGCGAAAGAATGAAAGATCACTACTATAGGAGGAGGCCGTATTCTCGGATAATCCGCGTTCCACGATTGCATACCTTAGGAATTCCTCAACCAAATACTGCATATCTATTTTACGCTCCCTCTTGTAACAGCTCATGAAAGCAGAAGCTTGAATAGCCATGGAGACACATAACCTTCTATCCAAGCTCCAAAACTCATAAGTAGGCTTAGGATTCCAATGAAAAGGCAGTACAGGCAAAACCGAGCCCAGGTGCTTTGTCTATCATTCCGCCATCCGGTAGTCCGAGTCAACGATAGAGAAAAAAGCGTACCTCGCACCCCTGCAGCCACTAACACAGGAACATAAATTAGGTTTTGCGGAAGAAAGCAAGTAGCGACGATCCAACCTCCTCCTATCTCAATTCCCTGGGTTACGAGAAATGCTATCGAAAAACCTAAAATAAATCCCCGGGCCATGATAACCGCCCCAATCAGGGGAAGCCCAATTACCGTTAAACCTAAAAGCCATATAGCCGCTAGACTTTGAAGATTTATAGTCAATGCTCTTTGAAACAGGCGATAGGAATTGGGTATCTCTTGTTGGCTATTCTGTATAAGCAGGTCCAAATACCGAGTAAGGTTTTGGACCTGCCCATCATTGAGCCCCGAGGATCCTAATACTCCCAGCATAGCACCTAGGCTAAAGACCAATAGCATAAGTGCATATAGAACTATATTCTCCCGAAAGTGGTTCCCAATTTTATAACTTAGACCCCGCATATATGGCTACCACCTTCCAGCTTTGCCTGCAACTAACATTTATTAGCTGAAAGGTGAGTTTATGCTGTTATCTAAATCCACATACACGAAGAGCCATTAAACACCCTATTATGGTTTTAGCGTCTACGATGTCTCCATTCTTTATCATCTGCAAGGTCTGGCTAAGGGGTACCTGCGAAATCTCCATAATCTCTTCACTAGATCGACGGGGGGTGCCCAGACTTAGATCTCGAGCCCAATAAAGGTAAATCATTTCATTGCAAAACCCCGGGGATGTATAGAACGTCCCAAGGGGTTCCCATTTGCCAGCCTGGAAGCCTGTTTCCTCATAAAGCTCTCTTTGAGCACAATCCAGCGGTTTTTCTCCAGGGCCAAGCTTGCCTGCAGGGATTTCCCACAGCGCCCTGCGTACCGGATAACGAAACTGTCGTACTAAAGTCGTATTGCCTTGGTCATCTAGAGTTACTACAGCTGCTGCCCCGGGATGTTCGACCACTTCCCGTGAAGCTGATCTGCCATTGATAAGCCTTACCTTATCTAAACGCAAACGCACGATATGTCCTTCGTACAACGTATTGGAACTTATTGGTGACTCCCACAACTCCATGATTTTCGCCTTCTCTCAGTTGAGTCTTGACCCCATATAGAAAGGCCCTTCCACGCTTATAGAACTTTTACTAACGAGCACCAATTCTAAGTTTGTCGGCAATCATAGCAATAAACTCTGAATTGGTTGGCTTACCACGCTCCATATTTACCGTGTACTCAAAAAAACGGTTTATAGTCTCCACATTACCCCGATCCCAGGCTAGTTCTATGGCATGACGGATTGCGCGCTCTACACGACTCGGGGTAGTATCATATTTCTTGGCTATCATTGGGTAAAGCTCCTTAGTCACCGCCCCCAGCAAGTTAATGTCCTCGGTCACCAAGAGAATAGCCTCTCTTAAGTATTGGTATCCCTTTATGTGCGCCGGGACACCCATTTGATGAATGATTTTAGTAACTTCTAGATCTAGATTTCTGGCTTTGGGTGGTGCAGCACCAGCTATATGGTTGTGACCATTGACCAGCTGCTTGATGCGATTTCCTAGTACAGAAAGGTCAAATGGCTTAACAATGTAATAGTCCGCCCCTAGTTGCATTGACCGCTGGGTCATACTTTCTTGACCCAGAGCAGATAGGACAATGATTTTAGGTCTCGGGGATAAATTGATTTCTTGAAAACGTTCCAGTACCCCAATTCCATCCAAATGCGGCATCACAATGTCTAGAATAACCACATCGGGGTTGTTTTCCTCAATGAGGTGAATAGCATCTAGGCCATTGTACGCGACCCCCACGAGGTTGAAATCTTCTTCCTGATTGATAAAATCTTTTAGTATCTCACAAAGCTCTCGGTTATCTTCAACAACAGCCACGTTGATCAAGTTTGACACGCTCAAAACCGCCCCCCGATCGAACTGCCTATCAGCAACGCCTATACACATTCTACATGGGTTTGCCTAATCCTTCCAGGGGTAATTGGGGAGAAATTCAGTCATTTTTCGCCCGAGCAGGTTTCCCGACACTTTCTTTCGACCTGATTTGAAAGTCCTAAGCTGCATCGGCAGAGGTTGGCTCTTGTCTCCTATGAAACTCCCACCAGAACCCACTTTCATGTAGCATCCACTCTATGAAAACGCCATATCCACGGCAGGGGTTGTTAATGAAGACATGGGTCACAGCCCCCACTAGACAACCATTTTGAATTATCGGACTGCCGCTCATGCCTTGGACAATTCCCCCAGCCACCTTGATTAGTTTTGGGTCAGTTATCCTTATGACCATGCCCTTGCCTTCGCGCTTACGGTCCGCCATAACTTTCTCTACATGTACAGCAAATCTTTCTACTTGATTCCCCTTAACCACAGTTAGAATTTCCGCTGGGCCTTCCTGGACTTGAGAAGCTAACGCTACTGGAATAGGAGTATGATAAACGCCATTTGCCGGCGGCCGTTCCAGCTCTCCAAAAATCCCGTATTTAGTATTTTTTAGGATATTGCCCCTAACACTACCTTTTTCCAAAAATACCCCTACCTTTTCGCCCGGCTGGTTGCTGGTGCTCTTTTGGATAGTTTGAATCACAGCCTCCACGATCTTCCCTTTAGCAAGTTCAACCGATTGGTTAGTCTCAGGATCCGCCACTAGGTGCCCTAAAGCGCCATAGATATGACTATGGGGGTCATAAAACGTCAGAGTCCCCACTCCAGCCGTCCCGTCACGAATAAAAAGACCTAAACGGTATTTACCGCTTGCCTTGCATTTAGCTGGCTCAACCATGGTTGACAATTGTCGTGATCCCCGTTTAAAAGTGATCTCGATTCTTTCCCGCCGTTTTCCCAGTTCATCAACGAGTCTAGCAGCTTGCTCGCTGTTAGTTACTTGGTGGCCTCCTACTGTTTGAATCTGATCGCCGATTTCCAGTCCCGCCTCCTTGGCTGGACTGTATTGCCGCCCACCAACAGTAGTCACCGGGGCAAAACCAACTACTACTATGCCTCTGGTTTGAAGCATAACCCCGATCGACTGGCCTCCTGGAACCAGCTCCAGAGGTGGCACTATTTTGATGACTGTGGATCGTAAGGGAATTAATCCTATCAACCGGTAACTTACATTGACTTGTCCTGGCGGTAGACTAGGGCCCACTTCCAGGCCATGGTTTGGACCGCTGATGTAGGTCTTAACTCCAAGGGGTACATGTGGTAGAACAGGGCCAGGAGAACCAGCTATGCAGCGTTGTTCCAACGGCAAGGAGTAAAGGCTTGACACAGAAGAGGTAAAACACCCTATGAGACCAAGCAAAAAAAAGCCAACCACAATGACCTTCTTTAGTGATAAGTGCACCCTGTAAACCTCCTAAACCTCCCCTGTCAACACCTCCTTTGACTTGGTCCACCGTCCTCCCTGAAACTAAAATAACCGCGAAAGTAAGTAGCTATCCTTGACCCGCTAGAAAAGTTGCGGTTATCTTTCCAGAAATAACCACACCCATAAATTAGGTTAGCGCCCTTTGTCTTAACTCTTTGGCGTGCTCCAAAGCTATCTTGCTATCTTGCCCGGAAAGTATTCTAGCAATTTCCTTTAGTCGACCATCTTCGTCGAGCACTCTCGCAGTCACTCTTGTGCTTCGTTCCGTAGGAACTTTTTCAATGTAAAAATGGCGGTCAGCTAAACTAGCCAAGTGAGGAGAATGGCTTACGCAGATTACCTGGCGAAATCGGGCCAACTCAGATACTTTTTTCGCAACTACCTGAGCCGCATTGCCACTTATGCCAGTCTCAATCTCATCGAAAACCAGCGTTGGTACTGGGTCGATTTCCATCAACGCTGTCTTAACCGCCAACATAAATCTAGACATCTCGCCGCCTGACGCCACCTTGCTTAAGGGACGAAGGGGTTGTCCTGGGTTGGCGCTAAAAATAAACTCTATGGTATCTAAGCCATGCGGAGAAAAATCACCTGTATCTAAAAACTTGACTTTGAATTGTGCCCTAGGCATGTTGAGAAGGCGGAGCCTGTCGGTCAGTAAAGCACTTAAGCGCTTACCTGCTTGCTTTCTTAGTTCACTTAGTTTTCTAGCTTCAGACAGATATTCTTGTTCAACCAACCTATAATTTCTCTCCAACTCCTCTAGCCTGCTTTTATAATCCTGACAAGATGCCAGGCAGGCCCTTTTTTTCTCCAGTTCCTCCAGGATGTCGCTGGCAGAACCTCCGTACTTTCTAAACAGAGATCTTAGAGCATTTAGCCGCTCTTGAACCGCCCGCAGGCGGGACGGATCGTAATCAACTCGGTCACGGTAGTCCCGCAAGGTTTCTCCGACTTCTTGAATCTCGTATAGACAAGATTCTACTCTGTTAGCTACTGACCCAAGGGAAGGATCCATGGCCTCTAATTCTTTCAATTGGCGGGTGATTTGCGATAGCTGATCATAAACCGAGCCGGGGCCTGAGGAACCATGATATAGCCGCTCATATGCTTCCTCTGCGCCAAGTTTCAGTTTCTCAGCATGAACAAGCATCCTTTCTTCAGCTTCCAATCGTTCTTCTTCGCCAGGCGCAAGCTTTGCCCTCTCAATTTCCTCGACTTCACTCTCGAGAAGAGCAATCTCTCTTTCATCAAGCACCTCGGCTTTTAACTCGTCTTTCTCCCTATCATAGGAGCGAAGTTGGCCATATAGTTCCTGAACCTTTTGGCGCGTTTGAGCTAAAGATTCTCCGCCCAAACTGTCCAAAATATCGAGCTGGCATTGGCGCTTGAGGATTTGTTGGTACTCGTGCTGCCCCAGGATGTCCACTAAACCGGCTGTTAAGCGCTGCAGAGTAGCCACAGTCACCAAATGACCGTTTACTCGGCAAACGCTCCGGCCATCACTAGAGACCTCCCGCGATACGACCAGCTGATTGTCGTTTTCCCGTACTATCCCGGCCTTCTCTACTTCCGCCCAGCGATCTGCTCGTATCTCAAGCACGCCTTCAATCACGGCCCGGCGGCTTCCGCTCTTAACCATTTCCGCTGATCCCTTGCCCCCTAATAACAGGGTCAAGGCATCGATAATGATCGACTTTCCAGCACCCGTCTCTCCAGTTAGCACATTTAATCCAGCATCAAAATCCAAATAGATGTCATCAATTAGGGCAAAATCACATATATGTAAACTCACCAGCATTATGGATCCCCCCGGCACACGATTATGGAGTAAGAAACTCAGAAAACCGGCTGTGGATCTGCTTAGCTAACTTCCTGTTCTTGATAACGGCCAAAATGGTATCGTCCCCTGCCACTGTACCAATTATTTCAGGCCAGCCAATCCCGTCTATACAGGAAGCAACTGCATGAGCAACTCCGGGAAGTGTCTTGATAACCACGAGGTTGTCGCTGGTGTCGATCTTTAACACTGAGTCAGCAAATAGTCGTTTTAGCCTGATTATCGGGTTTGGTGCCTCAGGATTTGGACAAGCATAATAATAATTGCCGTCCCTTCCCATCACCTTAATTAGGCCCATCTCCTTTATGTCGCGGGATACCGTGGCCTGGCTGACCTCAAATCCAGCTTCAATTAATTCTGCAGTAAGTCTTTCTTGGGTAGATATTGGCCGCTGAGTAATAAGTTCAATGATCTTCCGCTGCCTGGCTGCTTTCAATGGATTTCACTCCTCAGGCCACGGCATGACACCATGGTTATCCTGGAGCTTTTGCTGCAAGACCTCAAAAAAGCCACGACCTTTGATTCGAACCAATTTGGCTCTAAACTCTGCCTCTTCAACAATGATTTTGTCGCTAGCCTCCAATTTGATCCCCCTCTGTCCGTCAACTGTCAGCATTACCTCAGCAGCCTCTGAACGCAAAAGCACGACGATCTTTTCTGAAGATGAGACTATAAGTGGTCGCGAGTAAAGGGTATGGGGACAGATAGGAGTTATTATAATGGCCCGCATCTCCGGGGAGACTACCGGTCCGCCAGCGGATAAGGAGTAGGCTGTGGACCCAGTAGGAGTAGCTATTATCAAGCCATCAGCCGGGTAAGTAGCAATAGATGAACCGCGCACTTGGGTTTCGAGCCTTATCATCCTCGAAAACGCACCTTTAGCGATCACAGCATCATTTAAGGCATAGACATGCTCTATCTCTACATCCTGCCTTATTACCGTCGCCTTTAGCATCATGCGCTCATCGATTGTATACTGGCCGGCCAACAGCAGTTCTAGACCATGATAGAGATCTGAAGGTTCGAGCTCGGTTAGAAATCCCAAACCTCCTAAGTTAATACCTAAAACCGGAGTGCCGAAAGGCGCTGCAGACCTTGCGCCGTTCAATAGAGTCCCGTCTCCTCCCAGGATAATCAAAACCTCTGCCTGGCTAACTACTTTTGCTTCAGAGGTCCCTGCCGAACAATGAATAGCTCGGGCATTGGCTATCGGCATCAATACTTCTATCTGGCGTTTCCTTAACCATTGGTATAGGTCTCGTCCAACCTCTACAGCTTGTGGTTTGCGAAGGTTTAACATTAGTCCAACTTGCCGCATGATATCTGCTCACCCTCTGCAACAACGGTTGCGTCCAAAGCCGACTATTTCAGCATCATATATACCACAATTGCTCCGACGGCCAGCCCGGCAACACTCATAGATAATTCCCTGAACAGCTGAACTTTCTTCTTATACCTTGGCCCTGAGACATTTACTTGGAGAGGATATATTATGTCGTTATCAGTATCTATTAACACCATCCCATCTGCCTGGCAAGAAATGCACATCTCCACTAACCTGCGCATGTGGTTTGGGCCATCTAACCAATGGGAAATCTTTTGCCCCTCAACGCTTTGGGCAACGAAGAACTCACCGTCCTTTTCCACCACGAAATCAGCTCTCGATTCAAAATTGAAACTTCTACCCAAAAGCTCAAGTACAGTATTGACCCTGGGTTGACAGCAAATTATCCTGTACCCATACTTTTCTAAGACCAAACCTGCTGCTTCCAGTTCTTTAACCGCAGGCGGCAGCTTCCACCTTACGCCCCATCCTACCATGTACTTCTTAAAGTACCACACCCCAAGCAAACATAACGCTATGGTTAATACGATTACATCAACAGGCTGCATCGGGCGTTACTCCCCCAATAGGAGCTTGTGACTTTGTTGGACCACCTCTTTGACTTTAGCTTCTAAAAGCAGCACATGCTGATTAACCAGGTAATCAGCAGCCACTAGAAATTCGATATTGCCTTTAGGGCCGCGGATAGGAGAAAAGGTTAGACCCCAAGGATAGAGCCCTATTTCTCGCATGTGACCCGTAATCCGCAGCAATACTTCACAGTGCACCGAGGCATCTCTTACCACGCCATGTTTGCCCACCTGATGCCGACCAGCCTCAAACTGTGGTTTTACTAAGGCAACTAGGTGAGCCCCCCTCTTCATAACAGCACTTACGGGTCCCAGTATTTTGAGCAAGGAAATAAAGGATACATCAACGGTGGCAATATCTACCCTTTCGGGTATCATTTCCGGATCAAGGTAGCGAACGTTAACCTTCTCCAAAGCCACAACTCTTGGATCAGTACGCAGGGTCCAGTCTAACAATCCGTGCCCGACATCCAGGGCATAAACCCTGCGGGCACCATGCTGAAGAGCGCAGTCAGTAAACCCTCCCGTTGAAGCTCCCACATCCAGTACAACCATGTTAATAAAATTGAGGCCGAATTCCTTAATTGCCTTTTCCAGTTTGAGACCACCCCGGCTCACGTAGGGTAGCGTCTGGTTACCAACGGCTATATCGGCCTGCGGGCTCACCAGGGTTCCGGGTTTAGAGATTGTCCGCCCCCCAACTTGAACCTGACCTGCCATGATAGCTGCTCGTGCCTTCTCTCGGCTGGAGAAAAATGATCTCTGTACAAGGAGGCAGTCGAGGCGGAGTTTATCCGTTGGCAATAAACCTACCCACCTCACTTTCGACCCATGGAAGCATCGCTCTGAGAGCTTCGGTAACCTGTAGTTTTAACCAAGGAGCGAACTGCGTTAGCAATCCCGCTAGCATCGAGGTAATAGCGTGAACGCTGTTCATCAGGGTTACCTTGTTTAACAAACTCATCAGTAACTCCTAGGGTCACTAGTTGAACGGCGCTTACCCGGTTTCGAGTCAGAGTTTCGCTGACAGCGCTTCCAAACCCGCCATGTAGTATGTTTTCTTCCGCAGTCAGGATGCGGCGGCATCGCCGCGCCATAGATATAAGGCTCTCCTCGTCAATGGGCTTTATAAACCGTGGATTAACTACGGATATTTCAATCCCTTCGGAACGGAGCATCGCTGCTGCTTCTAAAGCAGTGAAAGCCAACGGGCCAACTGCGAAAACGGCCGCGTCTCGCCCCTCCAAAAGAACCTCTGCCTTACCTAAGGGAAGTGGTTCAAGCCGGTGGCTCATGGACGTTCCCATTCCCCTTCCCCTAGGATATCTAATAGCTACAGGACCCTGGATTTCCAGGGCAGTTACCAACATGCAGCAAAGTTCAGCTTCATCTTTGGGAGCCATGACTGTAAAATTGGGTATAGACCCGAGATAGGAAAGATCAAATAGGCCCTGATGAGTTTCCCCATCTTCCCCGACAAATCCGGCTCGGTCTACAGCAAAGATTACAGGGAGCCTTTGCAAAGCAACATCATGAATTAATTGATCATAGGCGCGCTGTAAAAAAGTTGAGTAAATGGCTACTACGGGTCGCATACCGCAAGCTGCTAGGCCTGCCGCTAAAGTAACAGCGTGTTGCTCGGCTATTCCGACATCAAAAAACCGTTCCGGGAATTCCCGAGCAAAGTCGCCCAAGCCGGTGCCGTCGGACATGGCTGCGGTTATGGCCACCACATCTGGTCGTTCTCGAGCTATCTCAATCAAGGCATTGCCAAATACCGATGAGTACGTTGGCGGCCCCGGCGCAGAAATAAGACGTCCGCTGTCAATATCGAAGGGACCTACGCCATGAAACGTGTTAGGGTCCAGCTCAGCAGGCAAATAACCCTTACCTTTCCTGGTTACTACGTGAACAAGAACTGGGCCATCGATCCTTTTGGCATCATTAAGAACCTGCTGTAGTGCTACCAAGTCATGACCGTCGATAGGGCCTAAGTAGGTGAAGCCAAGTTGCTCGAAGTACATTCCTGGAACTAGGAGATACTTGAAGCTGCCTTTGGCCCGATCCAGCGTTCTTCCAATCATATCTCCTACAGGACCTAACCTGGCTAGAAAGCCTCTAATGCTCTTCTTGCTCTTAGAATATCTCGGGTTAGATCTCAGCCGGCTGAGATAGGTGGCAATAGCCCCGACATTCTTGGCAATAGACATTTGGTTATCGTTGAGGATCACGATTAATCTGGTGCCAAGGTGACCAGCATGATTCATGGCCTCGAATGCCATACCGCCCGTCAAGGCTCCGTCACCTATAACAGCTACAACATGGTAATCCTCTCCCCGTAAATCCCTAGCCAAGGCAAACCCTAAGGCGGCAGATATAGAGGTGCTACTATGGCCAGTGCCAAAGCAATCATAAGGGCTTTCCCCTCTCTTTGGGAAACCACTTATTCCCTCGCTCCGGCGCAAACTTGAAAATACATGCCTTCGCCCAGTTACCAACTTATGGGCATAGCACTGGTGCCCCACATCCCAGATGATTTTGTCCTTGGGCATGTTAAACACAATATGCAGGGCTAGGGTCAGCTCCACCACGCCCAAGCTGGGAGCTAGGTGGCCACCATTGGTTGATACCGTAGCCAAAATTTCTTCTCGTATCTCGGCTGCAAGCTTTTTCAGTTGGGGCAACCCCAATCTCTTTAAGTCGGAAGGGCTATTTACCCTGTCGATCGTCCTCAAGTCCTTTTCTCTCCTTCGGCCTCCGAAGACTCCGATCATCCCTCAATACCCTAACCCCAGTAAATTGCTCGATCCAATAAAGGGCCTTCCCCACTAAAGCAATAATGCGAGTAGATTCTTCAATGGCAAATCGCTTGCAGTAAGCCTTACCGCCAATGGTTAAGGCAGAAATGGTGGCAGTCATCAGTATTCCTGGCCAAAAGTTATCTTGCCATCCCTGATAATCTCGCGTAATCCGTACCACTATCAGTGCGCCTAACGCCCCGCTGACGGTGCCCGCAATATCCCCAACTACATCGTTGCAAAAGCTGGACACCTGGTCAGCCTTTCGCACGATTAACCTGGCTTGGCTGGCCCCTGGAATCTTCTTAGCAGCTTGAGCATGAAAAGGAGCTTCTTGGGCTGCTGCTGAAGCTACTCCGATTATATCAAAGACAACGCCAAGCAAGATAACCGTGAGCAACAACGAAACAGCCAACAGGATGGAGGCCACGCGCTCAACTAAACCCTGAGATGCCAGACTAACTATTGTAGCTAAAAAAAAAGCACCCAGACCAACTGTCACTGCGCGCCTAAAGCTACCCTTTTTGGCTTTGGCCACCCACATTTCACCCCAGGGTACATATTAAAGCTCTACAAAGGTATGTTTACTCTTAGCCCCCGGAAGCATAGTGCTCGGGTAGGTGGCAGCACACCGGGTAAACTTTGCGGCTTTAGGTCCAGCAGGATTTCCCAGCAATCCACCTTGGCGTTGCCACCATGGCGGTTTCCCATTAAGGACTACTCTGCCGCGTTACCGCAGGCAGGGCTGGATTGCCACTTAGCGCGCACTGTAATCCCCGGTGGGCTTTACCACAAGGTAAACAGCCTAGAGGTTTTCCCCTAACAGCTCACACAGGCCCTTAGCCTCTTTTGCAGTTGGGGTTTCAATCAGCCACTTCCCGGCTTCCGGCCGTCAGCCGGTCGAGCTTTAAGATCTCTACCCGCAACCACTCAAGGCAGGCTACGCTGCACCCAGCACCCTTTGTACCGAATGCAGGTTCGCCTCAAGCCATAGCCAATAACGGCCACGAACTTGAGTCTCCACGGAAGCAGGGTCAACGCCTACATGCCGTTGTAGATCGCCCCGCCTCCTTAACTTCCAGTACCAACCCCCGACTGGGCGTCAGAAGCCAGTACCAGAAACTTCATCGGTATGCCCTTGACGGATTTTTAGGCCCGCCTTCAGAGCCAGGTGGCTGACTAGGATACTGCGCCACCTACCTTCCCAGGTGATTTATTGTATCATGCCCTAATGGTTTTAGCAACTCCGGCATAGGTTCCCATGCAAACACCTGAATGGGCTAGTGGTCACGATGTAGCAAAAAGTCCGCTATTCGGCGCAAAAGGTCAGCCTTACGACCGAATATTTGTAAGAGGCTAATGGCAGCAGCAACTTCCTTGCTGACCTTCCTTTTTGCCTCTTCTAAACCAAATGCTGCAGGATAAGTGGCTTTGTGCTTGGCTTCATCTTGACCCACCCGCTTACCCATCTTTTCAGGGTTGCCTACCAAATCAAGGATGTCGTCTACTATCTGGAATGCTATGCCAAGGTGACTAGCGTACTGGGACAGCACTGCGATTCTATCCTCACCTGCTCTTGCTAAAATTGCCCCGGCTTTGACCGAGGCCTGAATTAGGGCACCAGTCTTGCGGGAACAAATGTAGTTGATCATTTCCTGGTTGGGTTGGCAACCTTGGCTCTCTATGTCTCCAACTTGTCCTCCCACCAAGCCCTGAGATCCACAAGCTTGGGCAACTTCCTTAACCACCCGTAGAACCTCTTGAGGCCTAAGACCTAGGTCAAAGCCATTACTAGCTATCAGTTCGAAGGCCAACGCCTGTAAAGCATCGCCGGCGAGCAAAGCAATGGCCTCCCCGAATACCAGATGGCAAGAAGGCTTACCGCGCCGCTCGTCGCTATTGTCCATAACTGGCAGATCATCATGTATGAGGCTGTAGGCGTGGATACATTCGATACCCGCTGCTGTCGGCAATACAAGGGCAGGATCCGTTCCGCAGGTCCGCGCTGCGGCCATTACTAAGATAGGCCGCAACCGCTTACCCCTCCCCAAGACGCTATATCGCATAGCCCGGTGCAAGCTTTGTGGGTATGTCTCTTCTGAAGGCAAAGTTTTATCAAGAAAAGCATCTACCTGTTCGATTAGTTCTCCAAATTGTTCTTCCCAGGTCAATAACTCACCTTCTATCATTAAGCCTAGAACTCTGGTTGCCAACTCTTACATCTTAATACTACCACCTTCTTAAGCCAAGATCATCTCCCCTTCGAAAAAATCCTCTGCACTACGCTGCAGTATAGCCGACCGCACCAGGGCTGTCCGCAGATGGGGGTTTCCTTTGTTGGTCGAATGCTGCACGCATGAGGCACCCCTATGAAATAATGCAGGTGCCCGCATCACCGGGCACCTGAATACCTTAAGCTACTTAACATGCTTACGCAAGTCTCTCTCTTACCTTCTCCAAAGCTTTAGCCTTAAGGGCATCGGCTTCCGATATTAACTTCGCTTTACGTTCCTGCGCCGCACGAACATAATCGGGATCACTTATGGAAGGTAGATTGATATCGACCGAAAGCAGGGCCGAGCGAAGGGCAGCATCGCAAACGTAGGCTCCTACCCCCACGTCGCTGATCGCACCCTTGTTGCCAATGAGCGAGAGCTTTTCGGCCAGCCTCAACCCCTCAAGGCAAGACTCAGCAATGGTGAACGGGGTATCGGTAGCCGCCTTGAGTGCTCTTTGCTTGGCTTCTTCCCTTATCCTCTTCTCTTCTTCAGTTTCCTTAGGCATCTTGTATACTTGCATAAAGTTGGAAAAGTCACTTATGTCCCTTTCAACTAACTGTTCTAGCTTCTCAATCAACTCGTAAACTTGGGCGAGGA
Source organism: Clostridia bacterium (assembly GCA_014360065.1). NCBI lineage: Bacteria > Bacillati > Bacillota > Clostridia > Clostridia bacterium. The sequence continues at coordinate 13,637 of JACIYF010000035.1, forward strand.
TGCCCTTAACTTCCCCTTCCACTTCCCGATATTTCTCTTTGCCTACCGTAAGATTGGCTACCATGGCTACCATAGCCGCTCCTAGACTCCCCACTAAGGCAGAAACGCTGCCGCCCCCGGGAGTAGGCGAACTAGACGCAGAGACCTCAACCACTTTTCGAAACGACCAATCCCATACCTCGCTCATGAAAAGCCTCCTCCCATCTAACCCTTCCCCAACTGCTTCCTTATCCCTTTCAGCACATTGCGCAAAATAAGTACAGTAGTTAGGGAACCAACACCACCAGGAACTGGAGTGATCGCTCCCGCCACCTCTTTGGCCTCTTCAAAATCCACATCGCCACAAATGCCGCCATCCACTTCATTGATACCAGCATCGATTACAACTGCACCAGGCTTGATCATATCAGCCTTAATCATTCTTGGCTTGCCCACTGCGGCAATTAGGATATCGCCCTCTCTGGTCACTGAACCCAGTTCTCTAGTCCGCGAGTGGCAAATAGTAATAGTTGGATTATACTTAAGCAGAAGAAAGACTAGCGGCTTTCCTACGGTCTCGCCGCGACCAACGATTACCGCCCGCTTGCCTTCAATTTCTATCCCCGACCGGACTAAGATTTCAACGCAAGATTGGGGAGTAGCTGGAAATAGACCATCCTGTCCACTCAATATATAGCCACGGTTAATTGGATGGGATCCATCCACATCCTTGTCCGGCCTAACAGCTTCTAAGACCTTTTGCTTATCGATGTGTGCTGGCAGTGGTAATTCTACCATGATACCATGAACCGAAGGATCCGAGTTCAACTTGTCAATTAGCTCAAGAACTTGACTCTCAGAAGCATCGCCCGGCAAGGTAAACAGCTCATAATCAATGCCCACGTTGGAACTAGCCTTCTTTTTGGAGTTGGCATATACTACCGATGCAGGGTCATCGCCAACCAAAACCGCAGCCATTTTCGGGACAATTCCCTGTTCACGAAGCCTAGCTACCTCCGCCTTAGTTTCTTCTCGGATCTGCGCCGCTATCGGCTTTCCTTCCAGCAACCGGGCCAAGACCATTCGCCTCCCCCATTTTTACTTAATACCAAGGCCTCAGGCCCCGTCTAGCCTTTGGCCTTGTTCCTCAGGTAATCATCAATGGCTCGGGCTGCAGCCTTTCCTGCTCCCATGGCCAAGATTACAGTGGCAGCTCCCGTCACAATGTCCCCTCCGGCAAAAACCCCGGGCCGTGAAGTTGCGCCAGTATCCGGTGCGGCAACTATGCAGCCGTGCGCGTTTGTCTCTAAACCCGGAGTAGTTTGGGGAACCAAGGGGTTAGGGCTCTGGCCAATGGCAATGACCACCGTATCTACTTCCATGTAATACTCCGATCCTTTAATAGGAACAGGCCGCCTCCTCCCTGAGGCATCAGGTTCACCCAATTCGAAACGGATACAAGTCATGCCCTTGACTGCTCCAGACTCATCGCCATGAAACTCAACCGGTGCAGTCAACAGGTGAAACTTAACTCCCTCCTCCTTGGCATGTTCAACTTCTTCTTTTCTAGCAGGCATTTCTTCCTCGGAGCGGCGATACACAATATACGATTCCTCAGCCCCTAGGCGGAGAGCTGTACGAGCAGCATCCATGGCCACGTTCCCAGCACCAGTAACCGCAACCCGCCTTCCCACTTTGATGGGAGTGACCGCCTTAGGAAAATCATAGGCTCGCATCAGGTTGGTTCGAGTCAGGAACTCATTAGCCGAGTAAATTCCGTTAAGGTTTTCGCCAGGGATGTGCATGAAGCTAGGCAGCCCAGCTCCCGTCCCTATAAACACCGCATCATAGCCCATTTCAAATAGTTCATCCACAGTAAGGGTTTTTCCTATGACCGTGTTGGTGCGGATTTCTACTCCCATTTGCCTGATAGTATCAATTTCCGCTTGAACTATTCTTTTGGGCAAGCGGAATTCAGGAATCCCATACATTAGAACTCCGCCCGGCACATGCAGGGCTTCAAAAACGGTAACTTGGTGTCCCATGCGAGCCAAATCCGCTGCTGCTGTTAAGCCGGCCGGACCACTACCAACAACTGCTACTCGGAAGCCTGAAGGTTCACACACCGATGGAACAGTGGCGCCATTGTTCAACTGTAAGTCAGCAACAAAACGCTCTAATCTTCCAATACCTACCGGCTCGTGCTTCTTTCCCAAGGTGCAATACTTTTCGCACTGGTTCTCTTGAGGACAGACCCGGCCACATATAGCGGGGAGGTTGTTCTTCTCTTTGATCTTGTTGATGGCACCTTCGAAATCCCCTTGCCGAATCAGGCTGATAAAACCAGGAATATCTACCTCTACTGGGCAACCCTCCATGCATTTCGGCTTGCGGCATTGCAAGCAACGTTCAGCTTCCGCAAGAGCAAGTTCTCTAGTGTACCCCTGTGCCACCTCATTGAAGTTCCTTATCCTAGCTGCTGGTTCTTGTGATGGCATAGGGTTCTTTTTTGGCTTTACCGGCACTGACAGTCACCCCCATGTTGGTGCACTTGCTGAATCCTTCTTTCCTCGTCATGGTAGAAGCTCAACCTTCGCACGGCCAAGTCCCAGTCTACCAGATGCCCGTCAAACTCCGGCCCATCCACGCAAGCAAACTTGGTTTCCCCACCTACTCCTACTCGGCAAGCACCGCACATCCCCGTCCCGTCCACCATTATGGGATTCATGCTAACGATCGTCTTTACGCCAAAAGGCAAGGTAGTGCGGGCCACGTTCTTCATCATAATTACAGGTCCGATACCCCAAACTCTGGCGATATCGGTACGAGTTTTCAGTAATTCTTCTAAGGCTTCGGTTACAAATCCATGCCGCCCATAAGACCCATCATCAGTGCATACAATGAGTTGATCTACTACCTGGCCCATTTCCTGCTCGAGAATGAGGAGATTCTTGGTTCGAGAGCCGATTATTCCGATAACCTCGTTGCCAGCTTGTTTCAAGGCCCGAGCTATCGGGTAAATGGGCGCTATTCCAACTCCACCGCCCACACAGACAACAGTACCATATTGCTCGATCTCGGTCGGACGGCCCAGAGGCCCGACGAAATCCAGCAGTCTATCTCCAGCTTCTAACTCCCCTAGGCGCTTAGTGGTAAAGCCAACCTCTTGGAAAATGGTAGTTATCGTGCCCTTATCTCGGTCAAAATCGGCAATGGTGAGCGGAATCCGTTCACCATCTGTATCCAACCGAAGGATAATGAACTGCCCGGCCTGCGCCTTTTTGGCAACCAAGGGTGCATAAATTTCCATCAGTTTGATACTGGGGGCCAGCTCTTGTTTCCGAAGGATGTCATACAAATCGGATCCCTCCCACAGTCAATACGGCTATCCGTTACCGCTACTATTAAGTTGATTAATTCGTAACTTTTTTCACTATTCCTGCCATGAAATATGAACAGAATTTAGAAGGTTATCTTTGCAGAAGGCTGACCTTGCTAACAAAGCAACGCCAACGGCATTATCAGTTGCCAGTTTCGGGTCTGCAAACCATAAGCGCACCTTCTCGCAATCCAATCTGTGTTCTAACCGCTGCCTGATAAACTTATTGGCAATCACACCTCCTACCAGAAGAACGTCAGGAACCCGCACCGCCTGCACTGCCGCCCGGATCACCTTCTCTAGAGTGGCAGCAATGCATCTTTCCACTGCCCTAGCTATTAACGCAGAGTCCACACCTTCATTATATAGCTTTCGGGCATAAGTTTCCGGACCTGAAAAGCTGAAACTCAAGCCCCTAACCACCGAAGGTATAAATACGCCCTTTTCATCTGGTGCTTCGCCAGCCAGTCTTTCCAAAGCCTGGCCACTAGGGAAGGGAAGCCCTAGTAAGACCCCCACTCGATCTACAAACTGTCCGGCTGATAAGTCGGTTGTTCCGCCCAAAGCTTTAATTTCATATTCCGGAAGCTTTTCCTTTACCAATAATACCTCAGAAGTACCCCCGGAAAGGTGGATTGTTACAAAGCTATCACCTATAAGGCCTGAAGAACACTTTCCTGCCATAATATGACCTTCCTGGTGAGAGACAGTCACCCACGGGACACCCAGCACAGCAGCAAGGGACTGCACGCAGCTGAGCCCAGCTAAGAAAACCGGCATATAGGACCCAGGTAAACGCCGGGGTTGGGAACTTGCTGCCATACCTCTCCACGAATGGTGGTCAGAACCCAACGCTTCGCTTAAGCTTTCCATGAGCTGCGGAAGGTTTTTAATGTGTTGAAAAAGGGCAGCAGACTGCGCTAGCCCTTTTTCTCCCAATGGTACTTTCAGAGTTTGACGAACATCTGCCCAAACAGATCCCTCGACATCTACAGCTGCCACGGATGTAGTATAGCAGCTGGTATCTACCCCAAGGTATAATTCCGCCATAAACAGGTTCACCCTCTAAGCTTGACAGTAGCTTATCTGTTACCTTTGGTGCCGACGTTTTTGCTGGCCGTATCAAGAACCCCATTTATATAAGCTGAGGATTCCTCAGTGCTATAACGGCGCGCCAACTCAACCGCCTCGTTGATGATGACGTTGACGCTAGCTTCCTGACCATAAAGCAGCTCGTAAAGAGCAAGGCGCATGATATTCCTGTCCACATTAGGCATTCGATCTAGGCTCCAACCAGCAGCATATTCCTGCAAATGGGCATCGATTTCCGGTAAATGCTCGGTCGTTCCCTTGACTATCCTTTCTACAAACTCTTTGTCTTTCTCAGTGAGTTGACTTTCCTGAAACACGCTCTCAAGAGCGTTATCAACCTTGGTTCTGCCCAAATCAATTTGGAAAATCGCCTGCAGCGCTTTCTCTCTGGCTTTACGCCGACTCACCGCCGTTCACCCCAAAGTCTCTTCAGAAAGCTGTCTAACCCTCCGCTTTGATCTATGCTTTTGCCAACCAAATAACCAGTTACCATCAACAGGAGTATGACTACGGCCCGCCATAACCCAAAAAAGGCTATCAGGAGGCCGATACCTAGCCCAATTAATGTCCCTACCAGCTTACCGCGGTGCTGAGTAAACAGGTAGGCAAGCATTTCTCTCCAGTCCATATCTCTTTCCCTCTTAATGTACCCGTCCACCAGCAGTACCGGCAGCGATATTCTGGACGGTGACCTTAGTCTCCAATACAGGCACTCCGACCACGTCTTGTACGTATTGCTTAATCCTTTCCTGCAAAGCCCTGGAGGCTTGTGGAATGTTGGTATCTGGTACTACCATCGCCAAGACCTCAATGACTACTCCCGCAGTAGTTGCTTGAACCAAAGGTTTAAGATCTCTGATCCCTTCGATCTGACGCCCCGCTCTGACCACCGAGTCTTCTAACGCCCGCAATGAGACTTTGATATCTCCTAACGAATTGGTCTCAACCAGAGCTCGGTCCGAGCTAGGCTGGCCATTAAGTGAGGTCACCAGGGGAGCAATGCCTAGGATAACTACTATCCCAGAAACAACTCCTACAATCCAACGGCTTTCAGGTTGCGAAAGGGCAGTCTGAACCAGTTGAAGCGGCAGGGTCCAGCCCAAGGCCGAAGCCAAGAGTACACCAGCCATTACGGTCAGCAAGATAGTATATATGGTACAAATAATTCGATAGAACACCTGGAATCCTCCTCTTCAGCCCGACTGGATGCATGTAGTAAAATGCTACCTCACCCGGCTCTCCTCTTCTGGTTCCGCAGGACTAAAGGAAACCCCCTGTACATAGACGTTAACCTCAACTACTTTTAGACCTGTCATTTGCTCCACGATTTCTTTAACTTTTTCTTGCACCTGTAAAGCTATATCGGGAATGCGCACCCCAAATTCCACGATTACCGATAAGTCTATGGCAGCTTCGCGTTGGCCAACCTCAACCTTCACGCCCTTAGATAGATTTTTCCTACCCAGCATTTCAGCAATTCCGCCGACAACGCCACCGCTCATCCCTGCAATGCCGGGCACTTCTGTGGCAGCCAGACCTGCAATAATGGCAACCACCTCATTGGCTATCTTTATAGAGCCAATTTCTGTGGAAACCTGATTCGCTTCCCCTACACCCGAACTGGGCTCCAAAGCGTTCACCTCCTGCAAACCAACCTGCCTGTGTATTATAACATTGGCAACTTTATATCTACAAGGTTTTGGGAATGATCACAATGTCTTCTAGGGTCAAGCTGGTAGCCCTAGCTACTATGTCAGCAATGCGGTTGGCATCTTCTCCCTGCCAGTTTTTGCTGCCAACTACTACGGTAGCTGAATTAGGCTCAATGAAGACCACCGCCTCAGGGTATCCTTTAGCCTTGATCAGGTTCTCCACTTCTAGCTCCTGCTCGGCCAAACGGCTCAACTCAAGCAGCTGATTTTGCGCGTCTTGCCGGCTTTCATTAGATGAGTTGGGGTTGTTGATAATTTCCTTCAAAAGCTGCAAATGCTGACTACGAAGCCGATCCCGCTGCAGTCTGTACTCGATAAAGAAGTCGCGTTCTGGCTGAGGCGGCGAAGCTTCCGGGACCAATGGTTTGGCCTCTGGCTTCACAGTTTCCTGGCCGGTGACCGGTGGAAAACTAGCGGTTAGATCCTTGGGTTTGGTTGAGGTCCGACTAAGGTTACCAATGGCCAAGTATAGAAAGCTAATGGTGAGCACTCCTACCAACAAAAAACCAATTGTCCGTCTAGTTGTCATAATAGTCACGGTTCTACCTCCTTTCCTTCAGGTTTCCGAGCTGCAACCATCACCTGATGAGGCTGAACATTTAGCAAAGTGACTGCTGCTTGGATAAGCTGGGCCCGAACCGATGCATTTCTCGCTCCCGGCGCTACAATTAGTACTCCCCGCACCTTCGGTTTAACCTCCTTGACTATTACTGGCTGCTGCCCGGCTTGGCCTTGCGATTGAGCCAATACCAATTGCGTTTCTCGGCTATCCTCAGTTACCGTTCGATCGGCTTTACCATCCCCGTGCTCTTCGGTTTTCCTCTGATTCTGAGTATTGTTGGTCGCGTATTGGTATTCCGGTCCTTCGTATAGGAAAACTGTTACTGCAGCCTCTCCTACCCCGTCAATTTCGCTTAGAATTTCCTTTAACTTGGCTTCCATATCAGTCTCGATGGTAGTCTTGGATCGGTTATCTTTATCACTAAGGACAGTACCCTCCCCTTCAAGCTGGTTTTCGGCTTGAGGAGTTACTTGGCGTCTGTATAGGTTATCGCTCCAGAGAAAACTAACTCCGATTGCGATGAGCAATACAATGACCCCAACCCAACGTGCCTGGGCGCGATTTAGCCCAAAAGGAAATTTCTCTGGTCCCTTTTCGCCATTGATCAGATTTTGAAAGGGGTTGTTCGTCAAAATCGCCACCTCCTTTTCAGCTACTTGTTGCCCAAGATCTCTACCTCAACCAGCTTGGGATCAATTAGATAAAAATTTGATACCACTGACTCAACCTGCTGTCGGGTAATCGTATCTGGAGAACTAGCATCTGTTACCCACAACCTTATTTGGATTTGGGCCAGAGAAAGCTGGTTAGCACTACCAGTTTGGGCATCGGCCCTAACTTCGGCCTTGTCAACTCCCGGAAGCAGCTCAAGGATCTGTTCGATTTGCTTCTCTACCCGAGCAGCATATTGCCTAGCAGTCAGAGATAGAGTAGCATCAGCCATTCCTTTGTCCGTAGTTGGCAATCCCTGCCACGCCGCTAATGCAGTTGCTGCACCGGTGCGGCTAAGTTGTTCTATTTGTTTCGTAAGAGGCGCCAGTATGGCAGCAATAATGAATAATCCTGCCACCAGCTTTACGTACCGGTTCATCTGCCCCGATGGGAGTAGCATCTCAACCAGTCCTGCTACCACTACGGTCAAAACCACGTTACGCACTATTTCGTGAATCGTCGCCACGACCGCCACCCTCACCTGCTTGCCTTTAAATCAACCAGCTGCCATCACCGATCCTAGGTTAGTGAGCCCCACGATAATTCCCAGGGCGATAAACAACATCAGCGCTACCGCGGCTACAGCCGCAAAAACTAGGGTAAGAGAGCCACCCATACCATCCAAAGCTGATCCTAGGCGCATATCCCCTAAGGGTTGAGCCAAAATAGCGGCTGCCTTGTAAATTAAGGAAAGAGATAGGATCTTGAGCACTGGTATAGCTGCTAGCCCAACTATAATGATAGCCCCAGCCAATCCCAAAGCATTTTTGAGCGCCAGAGTGGTTCCTAGTACTGCGTCCATCGCGTCGCTGAACATTTTTCCCACGACCGGAATGAAGGCCATGGATACAAACTTGGCTGACCTTAATGCTAGTCCATCTTTAATTGCCGCCCCTACCCCCTGGATGCCCAACATCCCCACAAAGATGGTCAAGCCCAGACCCAACAATCCAAATGATACCTGCCGCAAAAACCCCCCAAGCCGAGATACCGGGGATTTTTCCATGAATTCACTGACCAGATTGACTACCAAGCTGCAATAGATTAATGGAAATACCACATTCTTGATAAGGGCGCTAAGGGCACTTATAAATGTCAGCAGGGCAGGGTGGATGACAGCTGCGGAGGTTATGGCGCCAGATGCCGCTACCAAAGGTAACAACACTGGTAGGAAACTATGGACAAAGCTTACCATCGAATCAATGGCACGTTGACTATAACCTACAGCTACGGAAAACGAGGAAAAAGCCAAACCCAATAGGGCCAAATAAGCAACTGCGTGAGCAAGTTTGCCTGCGTTGCCTTCGCCAAAAGCCTGAGATAAATTTTGCAGGACAGCACACGCTACGGTCAAAATCAGAAGTTTGGCCAGAAGCGACAGGTTAACAGCAATCTCTCTGCCTAAATAGATCAAGAGGCTTTTGACCAATTCCCAAGCACTCCATGGTAGTTCTCCGTTAGTCAAGCTCTTTACCAACCGGCTGGCACTAATTATTGGTAAATGCCCTGAAATCTCTTGATCAAGCTGATTTATGTACGAATCCAGCTTGCCTAAATCGAGTTCTTCCAGCTGAGTATCTAACAGACCTCTAAGGTCAGGGGAAACCTTGTCGGGCAGATCGGTAGTCGCCTCCGCTAGCGGTAAAAAGGTCAAGAAGCAAAGTGTACCAAATAGAAAAACCATCACCAATCTCCGCAAAATCATCCCCGCCTAGGGCAATAGTCTCACTATCAACTCAAGAATGGCAATTAAGATGGGAACTGCAACGATTATGATTAGCACTTTGCCGGCAAGTTCCACCCGGCCGGCAATCGCGCTTTCACCTGCGTCTCGGCAAAGCTGGGCCCCAAACTCAGTTAAATAAGCGATACCAACTATCTTAAAAAGAAGGCCAAGATAAAACTCATTGATGCCTGCTTTACGAGACATATCTTGCAATACCTGGACAACCAAGCTAATCTTGGTGAACACTACTAGGAAAATAACTATACCAGCTATTAGAGCAACTATTAAAGCTCCAGCCTCAAATTTGGTTTGTCTTAGAAGGGCTGCCAATAATGCTGCCGTCAACCCCAATCCTATGATTTGTAGGATATTGGCCCAATCCATACTGTCACCCAGCTCTATTAAAAGAGCTGAAAAACTGACCGAACGGTATTGAACAGTTGCAGAATGACAGGTATAGACCACAATAGGGCTATGGCCAGCCCAGCTAGAAGGGTCATGTAGGCGTATTCGTCACGCCCAGCCTGTTTAAGAAATGAATAAAAAATGGAGATGATGATGGCCAACGCAGCAATCCTAAAGATCAACGATACTTCTCCCCAAAGCATATTCTCTCTCCTAACTTAGATCATGGCTAGCACTATAGTGGCGCCTACCAAAAAACCCAAGGTACGCCACACTCTTTCATAGCGGCTACGCTCAGCTTCAGCAATCTGCTCTTGCTCCTCAAGCTGCTTTTTGGCCAGCGCTAGGTTCTTCTCCTGATCGACCTTATCAGATACCCCCAGGCTTGCTCCTAGTGCTTTCAAGACTTCAGCATCTTCTGGCATTAGAGCTGAACTTCTCAGGTATTTGCTTAGAGCTTCAAACCAAATTGCTTGACCTGGATCACCATCAGGCCGTTCCCATAAGCTGGCTGCTTCTCCGAAGAATCGACCTACATCTGGAGCCACTCGGCTGGCAACTCGCCGTAAGGCTTCTGGCAAAGGCGTAGATGCATAAACAATCTCAGTTTCTAGCATCTGCAAACCCGACCTCAGCAAGCGTAACTCAGTTACGCGGCGCCTATAGTTAGAACTTACCATCAAACCAAATCCACCTGTAGCGCCGATTACCATGAGTGCACCGATCAGCTTAATGACCAAAGGTGTTCACACCCCGAACATCTCTGTTAATTCGGCGGTAAATGGGCCTTCGGCTTATGCCATCAATAATTTCCTCCAAGGTTCCCGGACCTGCGGCTCGACTCAAAATAACTATTCTCTCAAAAGCCCCGTGCTCAAGCAGGGAACCCAAAGCCGGACGCCTTTCCAATTCGTGGATGCTTGAGCCATGGGCTGTGGCTATGAGAGTTGTGCCAGCGTTCATAACTTCAGCAATGGCTTCGACATCCTCAGCTGAGCCAATTTCATCAGTAGCAATCACCTGGGGTGACATGGAGCGGACCATCATCATCATTCCTTGAGCTTTGGGGCAACGGTCAAGAACATCAGTCCGTAATCCCACATCCTTTTGAGGAACCCCAAAGTAACTTCCAGCAACTTCAGACCGCTCGTCTACCAACCCTACGTTTACTCCCGGAATACCCAGCTCGGGCATTCCATTGCTGATAGTCCGGATTAAATCTCTCAAAATGGTGGTTTTTCCGCAGCGAGGTGGTGAAACCAGTAGGCTATGATAGAACCGACCAACGAGACGAGAATAAAGAAACGGTATGATATGAGCACTACAGCCCTTGACCTCGCGAGCTAGGCGGATGTTAAGCCCTGTTATGTACTTCAGCGCTTTCACCAGCCCTCTCTCAGTTATCACTTCTCCTGATAACCCAACTCGATGGCCACCCGCGATAGTTATATAGCCATACTTAAGCTCCTGCTCCCAGGCGTATAGGGAACCCTGGGTGAGGAGTTCCAAGGTTCGAAGAACGTCCTGTTTGTTGACTACATAGCTTTCAGAGGGGGTGTTAACCGAAACGCCGTGGACATTTAGTAAGATTTCGCGACTCTCAGCCCATATTGCTAGAGGCTTTTCCACCCTTAGCCGGATTTCCTCGATCTTCCTAGTTAGGAAAGGGTTAAGACCCAACAGAACCTGTTTGATACTAGGAGCAATGTAAGGAAATATTTGTTGTAGCACTTGGTCCAGGGGTTGGCATTCCATGGGGTTTGCCTCCAAATTGTTTAAGTGCTGTACAACTCTGGAATAATACTTATTTTTGGGCTGGCATTTTTATGCAAAGGCAGGTAAGCAAAGCGGTCAGATAAAAATAAAACCAGGCA
>JACIYF010000036.1 GCA_014360065.1 Clostridia bacterium
CACGGCGGCTATTGCCGCCGTGGCCCCCCACCCCGATGGCCACATAACGCTGCTCCTTGATGCTGATGCCTTCGGGAGCCACCTGCACGCAAGAAGTGCACCGGGCGCAGAGCTCGGGGTCAATGGTCACCGAGGTTCCTCGGTCGGTTACTTTGGGTCGGATGGCTCCGGTGGGGCACCAGGAGAGGAGCAAGCCGGTATCGACGTTAGCAGCTAAGAACTCTTCTTCATTAACCTCAGGGACGGCTTCAAACTGGCCGAGAATGCCGATGTCAGCTTCTACCCCGCCGCCGCACTGGTTGGGGCAACCGCCTACGGAAATCTTCAGGGGGGCGGGGAGCTCCCAGCGTTGGAAATCAGCATAAAAGTGGTCGGCCAGGGCTTGGGCGATGCTGGGGGCGTCCACAGCCGCGTTTTGGCAGTGGACGAAGGAGGTGCAGCATTTGATCTGGTGCAGGGCGTTGCCGGTGCCGCCGGCGGCAAAGCCAGCCTGGCGGAGTTGCTCCAGCAAATCTGGCAAGCGGTCTGGATCCACCCCTACCAGCTCAAAGCCTTGCCGGCTAGTGCGCCGACCGGTCAGGGCGTAGGTCCGGATCCAGGCGGCCAACTTCCTCAGGGTGGCAGCCGACAAAAGGCCGTTGGGGGGCAATATAATCCTTACCGTCAGAAGCTTTGTGCCATCAGCGGCCAGGTGGCGGATGACGCCGGGCTGAACCATTTGATGCTCTACCCAAGTGCCTTGCCGGACGGCTAACTCCTCTGGGATTTCCCGTCGATAATCGGGCATAATCCCAGCTGGTAGCTCTTGGTTAGAATGACCTTCCATCCCGGCCATTGGTTACCCCCCTACTCAGCCGGAGATGCCTTGGAAACGTTTCCCCTGCCAGAGCGCTTGCGCCGGCGCGAGATGCTTCGCCAGCCATCCGCATGGCTCCCCCTTACCCTTCGGCGCCCAGCACTCAACTGACTGAGCCGAGCTTGAGATCCACACTATCCGCAGCAAGCTGTTTGTGGGGCTGCAGTCTTGTGGTTGGTTGAGTGCTGGGTCCACCTAATACCCGTTGCGCTTGGGGCTCAAGAGAATCTGGGGCTGGGCCTCAATACCCAGCTGCTTGAGCACCCAGAGCGGCCCTACCCGGGCCAAGAAATCGCCCACCCGCTCTTTTTTTCTGGCGTGGTCGGCCCACAGCTCCAAGAAGGCGCCGAAAAGGTCGCCGATGGCAGAATAGTCCTCGTTGGTAATAGGGAGGAAGGGTATGAGCACATAGCCTACCATCGGCCCCTGGGGGCCGCGATGGCCGTACTTCCCCCCGGCTATCCAAGCCACTCCTCGTTCTTTTCCCGGCCGAATGGCCGGGCAGCGGTTGATGCAAACCATGCAGCGCCAGCATCGGTCGGCAAGTATGGTTAAAGTTTCCCCATCCCGATGCAGGGCTTGGGCCGGGCAAGCTTGGACCAGGGCATCCAAATCCCCGCCAGCTTCCCGCCAGGCCATGAGCCTTTTTTCGTTCACCACAGGTAAGTCCCGGTAGACCCCCACCAAGGAGTGGTCCTTCTCCATCATGGCCCGGATGCAATCATTGGGGCAACCGGCCACGCCGCTCTTCACCTTCTGCGGGTAGCCCGGGAACTGCTGCTCATCCATGAAGCGCCTCCCCAAGTAAGTGGCCAAGGCGGGAGCATCGATGAGAGCTACATCGCAGCGGGCCGGGCCACAGCAGCTGGTGATGCAGCGCAGATCATCGCCGGTGGAGCCCACGTCCAGGCCAGCCCGGTTCAGTTCTTTCACCATGGGAACCATTTGTTCCCGGGTGGTATAAATCTCGATAGTTCCCCCGGTGGTAAAGTGTACCAGCCCTTTGCCGTACTTGTCGGCGCAATCAGCCAGCCTCTCCAGGGTATCTGCCCCCAGCCACCCCCCGGCTGGGGGCAGGATGCGGATATAAGCCGACTCTTCAATAATATCCGGCCGGCAGCTTTTACGAATGGCCACTCCCGCCGGCAGTTCGGGTATGCTAATATAGCCGCCATGACCATAGGCTGGTTTCCCATGGGCAAGACCTTCCGTATACATGGCCAACGGGTAGCGGCTTTGCGCCAATTCCCGGGCGTGGCTGGGGGAGGGCCCAGCCAAAAGTCGGGTGCATAGCGACCGGTCCGGCTCCGAAGCTAGTTTGGCCAAGGCTAACACTCCTTGGGCATAGGCAAGCCAGTAATCTGGCTAATCTCGCCGATGGGGTTGCCGGGAAAAAGCCGGTAAATATATCTTTTCTCTAAACCACTGAGCTTGATCAGGTTGCGCAAGGTGCACAGGGTTTGGTGCTCTCTGTAGTACTCAAAGCTAATCTCCAAGAGCCGCCAATGCTCTTCGGAAAGGGCGATACCCTTGGCTTTGGCCTTAGCTAAGATTTGTTCCTTTTTGGTATCAGGTATGGGCACCGGTACCAATTCCCTTCCTTATCATCCACCGGTACTCTCCGAAGGCTTGACCTCCGGTGCCCGCGCTTACTCCAGTTTAAGCAGTTTAGGCCCGGGTCCTGCCTTCCTGCCAGCGCATCTAGGTTTGGTCCCCTATACGCAGCCGGTAGGCTTGGGCAAGCCGGCCACTTTACAGGCTCCCTTGGCCGGACCGCTGGGGAAGAGGTCGTAAATCTGCTTTAGGCTAAAGCCGGTCTCCTTACATAGCTTGCGGATCATGGGCGCGATGCCAAACTGCAGGTAGTAGTTGCGCAGATAGTTAACCACCTTCCAGTGATCTTCCGTGAGTTCGCTTACCCCTTCGGTTTCAGCTAGAGCCTTGGCTACCGCTTCGTTCCATAGATTGGGGTCAGCAATGAACCCGTCCTCGTCAACTTCGATTTCCACGCCGCCCACGTTAATTGTCGGCATGAAAGACACCTCCTGGTCGATATAATTATAACCTGTACCCGGGTCAATTGGATACAGGGTAAGGCCTAGGATGATTTTGGCGGCTCCAGCACCAAAGCCTCGGCCACCAGCTCGCAGAGGTTGTGAATTTTTACCCCCAGCTTGTAGTGGCGATTGATCTCCGCCAGCTGATCCAGGCAGTTATGGCAGGAAGTAGCCACGATTTTAGCTCCAGTGGCGGCGATTTGGCGGGCCTTGGTTTCCCCGGCGGCAATTCGGTTTTTGGAGTACTCGGTCATGGAGAGCATTCCTCCGCCCCCGCCGCAGCAAAAGTTGTTTTCCCCATGGGGCTCCATTTCTCGAAAATCCTTGACCACCCGGGCCAGGATATAACGGGGCTCCTCCACGATGCCGCCGTTTCTAGCTTGGTTACAGGGATCGTGGTAGGTCACCGGTTGGGGATTAGCCTCAGGATTGACTTTGATGGTACCCTTCTCCAAGAATTCCGCCATTAGTTCCACGAAGCCGCGGACTTTAAAGGGATACGCTTCACCGATCCAGTTTTCACCCTCCCAACGAAAGGCTCGGTAACCATGCCCGCATTCGGCCATGATTACCTCTTTTACTCCTAACCGCTTGGCTTCCTGGGCCAGCATATTGACGATCTGGCGGGCGGCCGCATCTTCACCGCTAAACAGGGCATAGTTAGTAACATCCCAGGCTTGGGTGCTGATGGTCCAGTCGGCGCCGGCCGCATAGAAGATCTTGGCGGCCGCCAGGATGGTCAAGGGGAAATACTTTGGCTCCCGCGGGTTCAAGGTGTAGAGGTACCGGGCGCCTGGCTTATCCAGGGGGATCTTGGCCTCGGGGTCGCCAGTTTCACCCTGGAGCTGCTCCTCCATCCATTCCAAGGTCTCCACCAAGTCTTCCTTGCTCACCCCCATGTTATTGCCGGTGGCCAGGTGGATATCCACCGTCGCCTTAAGGCCTTCGGGGATGTAGCCGGCCGAGGCCAGTATTCCCCGGGCGGTGCGGACGATAAGGCCGGTGTCTACGCCCATGGGGCAGTTGAGCACGCAGCGCCGGCACATGGTGCAGGTGCCAAAGACCACATCCTGGAGCTTCTTTAGCTCTTGGTCGTCGTCACCTAGGCTGGCGCCAAACCAGCGGGGAAAGAGCCGGGGAAGGAGGCTGTGCCGCCGCCACAGCCGCCGCACCGCTTCTGCCCGCTGGGCGGGGATGTACTGGGGTTCGGGCATGGCCCGGAAGTAGTGGCAGGATTCGGCGCAAACGCCGCAGCGCACGCAGGCTTCCAGGGAACTTAAAAGGCTCCGGTTTAGCTTCTGGCTAAGTTGGGCAATGAACTCATTTGCCGTCATCTGGACCCACCCTCCATCCTAGGGTGAGGGAGGACTCCCCGGCGCCCGAAAGACTGGCCCAAGAAAAAGCGGGCAAAAAACCAGTAAAGAAAATGCCGGATCTTGCTAAAGGGTAAATAAATAAACATGATGGCCGCCCAGCCGTAATAAAAGGATAAGTCTTCGGGCCGAAAAAGCACCCAACTGCTAAGTCCGACGAAGCCAGCCACCAAGATGACCGCCAGGTAATCGTCGGGGGTGCTTAGGGAGCGGAGACGGGGATGGGTAGCTCGCAAGATTAAGCCGATGGCGCCACAGATAAAGGCTATAGCCAAAAAGTACCCACCCACCGCTAGCAATGGAGCCGGCAAATTGGTTAAGCCCGGGAAAAAGCTCAAGGTAAGCGTTATTAAGCCGCCGGCGATGCCCAGGTGAAAGATGACCCCGCGGCTATAATCCAGCCAGTGGATGCGAGTGCTTTCCTTGGACCAGGGGAGCATGGCCAGGGTATAAGCGTAGGCGATAGCAGCCCCCTCGCGGCCCCGCACTCTGGCCAGATCTGGCTTTTGCGGGCGCTGGAGCAAAGCCACCAGCCTGGCTGTCATGGCCCCGATGCCGAATACTAATGCCAGCTCCAGGAAAAGCTTCACAGCTATCACCACCTAGTTTCCTTGGAAAATACCCTTTAGTTTGGGCGCCTGGCCCAGCACTCAACAGTATAGTGGGCTGGGCTGGGCAAAAGCTACCTGCACCTCGTGACCTTTACCAGAGCCCGCGCCGGATTATGGTTGAGTGCTGGGTCGGCCCAAGTTTACTTCCGGATCAGCGGGCCAGCATACCCATACTGCTACTATTCTCAAGGCCTGGGGCAGCACCAGCCTGGCAGCCGCTTTTACCAATTGCCCCACCTCGGTATTGCCTCTCGGTGCCGCCCCTCGGTACTGCCCCCTTGGCGCATCCCTTTATCCGGCTAAGCCCTATCCCTTTACCTCCATTCCGCTTCAATCGCGAGGCTAGGTTAAAAGCGGAACTGGGTAGTGGAGCGGAACGTGGGTATGGAAAATGTAAAGTCATCAATATGCTTATCGGTAAAGGGAATCCCGGTCAGCTTAAAGAAGGTTTCCCAACCGATGCGCTCAATCCACTCTCCCATGCGCTCGCCCCTCCTGGCGTTCTGGACCCAAACTTCGACGATGTGCTTAACCGCCTCTACTACTTCCGGCCAGCGGGGCGGATTGTTGGGTAGATAAGGAATAGCCAGCCGGGAGAACATGGGAGCGGTCCGGGCGTTGGAGACCTTGCCGCCTACCCAGATGGCGATGCCGTCGTTTTCCGGGTCGAGGATGTTCATGGCCGGCGACATGGTATAACAGTTGCCACAGTACATGCACCGGTCCTCGTTAACCTCGACGCTCTTAAGCTTAGGATTGGGGCGGATAGCGCCCGTGGGACAGCTGGCCACCACGGTAGGGATCTCGCTCACCTTGGCCAGCATCTGGTGGTCTACCTTGGGCGGAGTCCGGTGCACGCCCAGGATGGCGATGTCCGAACAGTGGACGGCGCCGCACATGTTGAGGCAGCAGGCCAACGAGATCCTAAGCTTGGCCGGCAGGTCGTCGGTGGAGAAGTACTGGTAGAGCTCATCCATGACTGCCTTGACGATGCCGGAAGCATCGGTGGCCGGGGTGTGGCAGTGGAGCCAACCCTGGGTGTGGACGATATTGGTAATGGAATTTCCGGTCCCGCCCACCGGCAGCCCGAGAGCTTGGATCTCAGCTATCAAAGGCTCAACTTTACCTGGGTCGCTGACCAAAAACTCGATGTTGTGGCGGCTGGTAAAGCGGACGTAGCCATCGCAGTATTTGTCGGCCAGGTTGCAGATATCTCTGATGCTGTCGGTGCTTAAAAGCCGGCCTGAGCCCACCCGCACCGTATACAGCTCCTCGCCGCTTTCCGCCACATGCCTCAAAACCCCAGGCTTTACCTTTTCATGGTAGAGCCACTTGCCGTAATTGCGCTTGATTATAGGTGGCAGCATGTCTCGGTAGTTGGGGGGGCCAAAATCAGTCCTAGGCATTGCGCTTCACCTCCTCCGGCCACCAGAAGACATAGGGGTTGGCCCGTGGCCGGAACACCATTTGTGGCACCGGCGCAAGGCCCACCTCGCGCAGGAAGGTTCTCATCCCCACCCGGTAAATCAGCTCGCCAATCCGCTCCCGGTTCTTACCGTTTTCGGCCCACCAATCCAGGATCTTTTCGATCAGCTGCTTGAGCTCATCATAGGGAGGGGTGAGCTTCATAAAGGGCACGATCACCCAGCCCAGGAAGGCGGAGCGGAGGATGGTGGCCTTGCCGCCGATGAGCAGAGTAGCTCCTTTTTCCTGGCCGGGTCGAAGGGCTTTAGGCATCTCGTTGATGCAGTGCATGCAGCGGACGCAGTCTTCGGTGCGAATGCTGAGCTCCTGGGCCTCGCCATTCCATTTAATGGCCCGAGTGGGGCAAAGGTCGCATACTTCGCCCTGAATATCCATGCCGGCCTGAGCATAATTGGCCACCTCAGCCGCATTGATCTGAATAGGGCCCTTCCAGGTACCGATAATGGCCAAGTCGGCCCGGGCAATGGCGGCCACGCAGTCGTTGGCGCAACCCGAAACTTTGATTTTAAATTTGTAAGGAAAGGCGGGCCGGTGGATAGCATCTTGAAAGTGTATGGTAATGCTGTGGCATATGTCCAGGCTGTCGATGCAGGCATATTCGCAGCGGGCCGGGCCTACGCAGGCGCTAGGGG
Organism: Clostridia bacterium; assembly: GCA_014360065.1. Lineage (NCBI taxonomy): Bacteria > Bacillati > Bacillota > Clostridia > Clostridia bacterium. Next base: position 7,015 of record JACIYF010000036.1, read on the forward strand.
TCCGGAGGACCGAACCGGAGCCGCCCAAGTCAAAGCCGGCATCGCTCAATTCATCAAAGCAAGGTTGCAGGTTATCCGTGGTGGTGCCCAAGAGGATGATATCGCCGGTAGACCCGTGAAAATTGGTAAGACCGCTGCCGTATTTATCCCAAATATCGGCTAGCTTTCTTAAAGCCTCAGTGGTATAGAACCAGCCGCTGGGCTGGTTTACCCGCAAGGTATGGAATTCCTTAATATGGGGAAACTTGTCCGGGCTGTCCGAGTAGCGGCCGATGACACCGCCACCATACCCTTTAACGCCGACGATGCCGCCGTGTTTCCAATGGCCTACCCGCTCTTCATAAGACAATTCCAGCTGCTTTAACAGATCCCCGGCTTCGGGCTTTTCGGCCGCGGCCCGCTTAATCTCCTTGACGAAGCTAGGCCAAGGTCCCTTTTCTAGCTCATCCACTCGCGGGGTATCCGATTCTGCCATGTTGCCACCTCCAATTAAGAATCTGCTTTGCCGACCGTTCCCATGCCTAGGTGCTGGGGCCAGCCCAGGACTGCCCCGCCCAAGTTGGCCGCTTACCTCTAAAGCTGGTTTGCCAAAGCTGGTTTGCCTGGCTCTCACCCCCAAGCCACCAGAATCTGCCTCCGGGCTAGCTACCTCCGGGCTGTGGCTTAGTACTCCTGTACCGTAATGGCTTCTTCGGGACAGACGGTCACGCAGCTATCGCAGCCCAAGCAGTCGGCCGGATCACCGCTGACCTCGGTCTTACCATCCTCACCCGCCGAAAGAATCTGAGCGGGGCAGGATTCGATGCATTCGCCGCAAGCGCTGCATTTGTCGGGATCGACAGTGACTATAAACATCGAAACTCGCTCCTTTGGCTAGGTGCCCAGCTTAGGGGTCACGGTATTTATAAAATGCTTTCGCTACCACCCAGAATATTTCGCTATAAACGGCAAATTTCCTACTTTCGGCTTAAAAAAATTTTGGTATTTCTAAAGTAGGATAAGTGGGGTAACCCGAGGTCCTGACTAAGCCCGGCCTCGAGTTACCCGGGCGGGCACCTAAATGGTATGGCTCACGTAAAGGAGCACAACTAAGAGCACAATCCCCAGAACCAGGGTGTACCCGATCAGCTTCTTTTCTACGGGCATCAGGTCAAACCATTCTTCTTCCTGCGGGAGCCGTTCTTGATCGGACATCTAACGTACCTCCTTTACCGGCGCCAGTTTACTTGGGCTAGGCCACAGGCGGCGGAGTGATCCCGTGGAAGAACAGCCAGGAGATCAAAAGGCCCACCCAGATAATAAAACCGAACAGGCAAATGGCGTAGACGGCGGTGAGCTTGCCCATACCCTCCTGCCACAGCTTGCGGAAATTGGAGACCAAACCGATGGTGAAGAAGGTGAGGGCAAAGAAGATACCGCGGAAAGTATCGGCTTGGGCTACCCCAGCGCTCACTAGCTTCAGGGTGCCTTTGTCTGCCAGTGAGCCGATAATCAAGAGGAGCACGAATAAGCCGGCATAGCCGAGGATGAACTTGGGGAAGCGGGTCCAAATCTCTCCGGCCCCGACTTTTTCGCCTGGGCGGGGCTCGATCTTCAGCGACCAGACGATGGCCAGGATGAAGGCCCAAATAGCGATGAAGATGTCAATGAACACCTTGACGGTGGTGGTGGTCATCAACATCCATCCTTCTTGCCAACTGACCCCCAGGGCTCCAATGGCTTTAGACCGGATCAGGGCATCCACCACTGCTCCACTGGCAGCGGCAGCCCCGTCGGTCTTTACTGCCAAGCCCATCCAAGCTCCCGCTACCATAGGCTCATGATACAGTCAAGCCTGGGCAGCGAAGGGGAGAATGATGAGCTCGACCACGGCAAAGATAACTACTAGCGAAGATACGATGATGGGCACTACCGGGCGGGCCTTGATGGCACCTCCAGTGGCAATGGCAGCCGACACGCCACAGATGGAAATGCCTGAGGCCAGGGGCGCTGCCCACTCGGGAGTGAACTTGAAGTATTTGCGGGCGATGAAATAAACCACCGGCCAATACAGAAGGTAAGCTTCCACGATGGCGCAGAGACCCCGGAAAACGATTTGGGCGGTGAGTCCGGTGGATTGGAGAGCCGACAGTCCGATTTTGGCACCGAGGATGACGATGGCGGTTTTAATGAACCATTCTGGCTTGGTAGCCTCGGATAGAAGTTTGGTAAGGCCGGGGAAGAAGTTGCCAATAATTAAGCCTACGATCAAGGCAATGATAAACCCGGATTCTCCGGTCATTCTAAGCGACCAGGGAATCTTTAGTTTAGCCAATTGATCGGGCGTAGCGGCGATATAGGCATAGCTCCCGGCCATCCAACAAGCGTAAGTAATCCAGAAGATGATGGTAAAACCACCCACGAAGCGCTTGACGTTGCCGCCCATGGCCGCGATGCCAATGCTCAAAACCACGGTTAGAAACACATAAGTAAGGATTAGGGAGACAACCCCAGGCAGGCCCTTATAGGCATCTGATACCGGCGATAGGGCTTTAGAAAGATCAAGCCACATATTGGTCTTTACGGCCCAGCCGATGACGTCGACGCCGGTCATTTTCAAGAGACCGAGCACAAAGATGAACAACCCAATCCATACCGCCCACCAGTCCTCGGTTTTTAAGAGCGGCGACCGGGCGGTTTTGGCTTCGGACGCCATATTTCTCCCCCCTGTGTAGTTTTAGATACTCCCGAAACGTCTCCCGTGCCGGGGCGCTGGCGCCGGCGAAAGACTGGCCTCGCCAGCGATCCGTATGGCTCCCCCTCGCCCTTCGGCGGGGTTCCCGGCCAATTCGACCTCCTGTCTCAAGAGGCCGGCCTCGGACGTCCTGTCCTCGGCCCCGCCTCCGGGCTCGGTCTCACCAACGGCTCGCAAGGCTCGCCCAAAGTCGCCTTACGCCAGCATCCCCGGCCATTTTCATACTTCTTTCGGATGCACCAACTTGATCCCGTTACTGATCCTGCTGTTGCTTGGTCCCGCCTCAATTCTTGGTCTGCCCCAGCCTGCCTGTCCGCTCCACCAAAGTCGGTGTCTGGAAGCCCAAACTGCGGGGTGGTTACTTGTTGCTAGATGCTCTTACCAAGGTATTCTATACTAGATGGGGTTTTGAAGGAAATGGTTATTGAGAGAAACGATGGAGGCGGTCAGATTGGACGCTATTGAAATGACTAGGAACAGGTTTGCCGAGGATGCTTTTCCCCAGCATTTAGGGATTTCCCTTCTGGAGCTAGCTCCTGGCTACGCCAAGGTTAGCCTCCGGCTCCAACCGCATATGCTCAATTTCCACGGCATCGCCCACGGTGGAGCCATCTTCACCTTGAGCGACACTGCTTTTGGCCTAGCCAGCAACTCCCATGGTGATCCCGCGGTAGCCGTGTCCATGACCATCAATTTCTTGGCCCCAGCCCATGCGGGAACCACTCTGGTCGCTACTGCTCGCGAGGAGCACCGGACCAGGCGCACCGGCGTCTACACCATTAAAGTTGAAGACGACCAGGGCCGTATGATAGCCCTGGTCCAAGGTACGGTGTATCGAAAGCCGCAACCAGGTCACCTGCAACCCTAGTAAACTCTAATAAGCGTATAGCCGTCCGTAGGGTCGGGAAGTGGTAGGCACCAGTTTGGTCCAGGTACCAGCCAGAAGCTCATCCGCATTTAGCTCGGGGTAAAGGCGGCGGCAGAAGTCCTCGAGATACGGCCGCAGTAACTGCTGATCGGAGCCAGCCCGAATCGCCCTCACTTCCTTACCCAACTGGTGCGGCTCCACTTCTCCCCGGAGGTAGATTACCCCACCATGCATGCCGGTACCAATGAAATTACCAGCAATGCTCCGGTACCGCCAACTCCAAAGGCCATCCGGGGGCCAACCAGGTGCGGCTGCTGCCGCAGCCGCCATGTTATTCGAGGTGACCGATCCCGGTCGCCCAGGAGCCTCGGTAACATGTAAGCCCAAGACTATAATCATGCCCCCAGCCATATACTCCCCCAAAAAGTCGCCGGCCCGGCCCCCAATTATGATTACCGGAAATCGGTCCTGGTAGGCTTTCATGTGAATGCCGATGCGATAACCGGCACCGCCCTGGACATAGATCCGGCCCCCACGCATGGAATGGCCAACGATGTCGCCCGCTTGCCCGTGGATGATCACCATCCCGGCGCTCATGGTGTTGCCCACGCCATCTTGGGCATTACCCCAAACTTCGATCTCCGGGCCCTCCATGAAGCTGGCCAGGTCATTTCCGGGCACGCCGCGGATAGATATGCTTACATGAGTAGCCTTGATCCCCCCGCCGATATAGCGCTGTCCGTTAACCCCATCGATTTCGATTTCCTGGACTCCTTGGTCGATATATTGCCAAATCCGCCGGTTAAGCTCTCGGTAGTGCAGCCCCTGGGCAGAAATCTTGGCCCGATCCTCTATAAAGCTTTGGGCCGTTATACCTGCTTGCTCCATGCTCGCACCTCCCCCTTCATACCTCCATGCCCGAACCGCTAACCAAGTGCTTACGATACTGCTTGGGAAGGAAAATAAAGCCAAAATCCTCCCGCAAGAGATGTTCCTTAAAATCTGAGGCATCAATTCCCTCTCGGATCAGCCCCAGATAAATGCCAGCCCGCTCAATTTTGCCTACCAAGATGGCTCCGATGACTCGGTTGTCGCAAAGTACCACTTTTCGGTAGGCCATTTTCTGAGGTTGGTAGCTTTCCAGGACCTCAATTTGGCCGTCTGCCGCAAAGCTTCCGCCGCCACCGCTCTGGTCTATGACCCCGGTTAGTTTGGTGACCCCCATGGCGATGGCTGGCACCCCAGCAACTTCCACCGAGTTCATAGATAAGCCACCCTGATATTCTTGGTTGCCTCCGGCCATGTTGATCCCGGCCACGTACCCTTGGCGGGTGGCAGCTGGCCAGAGGGCCAAAGGCTGGACCTCGCCGGTGACCACATCGGTCACTTCCGCTACATCGCCGGCCGCGTAGATTCCGGGAAGGCTGGTTTCCTGCCGGGAGTTGACCACTACCCCGCGGCGGGTTTTAATGCCAGCCGCCTGGGCCAGATCGATTCTCGGCCGCACTCCTGTGGCCAGGATTACCAGATCGGCCGGTAAAACCGAGCCATCCGCGAGCAGGACCTCCTCCACGTGCGATCCCCGCCCGCGGATTTCTGCCACTGCCGTACGGCTTAAGAGCTCACATCCGGCTTTCTCCAGCGCCTCTCCAATCAAACTAGAGGCCTTGGCATCCATGGTGGTGATAAGGATATGGTCGGCCAGCTCGATGACCGTAACCTTCACCCCGCAACCTATCAACCCCTCGGTAGCCTTAATGCCGATCAGGCCACCTCCTACCACCACTGCCCGCTTGACGCCGTGGCGGGCAATGAACTCTTTGATCCGGCGGGCATCATCCCAGGTGTAAAAGGTAAAAACGCCCTCCAGGTCCCGCCCGGGCAGGGGCGGAGAAGCAGGAGTACTCCCCGTAGCTAGCAATAAGCGTCGAAAAGCAATGGCTTCGCCATTGTTGAGGTAAGCTACGCCGCCTCCCCCCTCTCCCGCCACCTCCAGCCGCTCCACTCTTCGGCCGGTTATCACTTCCCCCGCCGGCCCGATGATCCAGCCTTGGGGGGAATAGAGTAAACGATCTCCAGAAATGGACCCCGCCAAGTAATAGGAGATTAAAGGCCGCGAGTAGAGCGGGTGATCTTCTGCGCCAACCAGAGTTATGGTCCCCCAGGGATCTACTTCGCGGATGCCCTTGGTAGCCCAAGCCCCCGCTGCCGAATTGCCGATAATTAGATACTTGGTTTCCTTCATGGCCCATCCCTCCCCTCAATGCTCTTCAAAGACAATAGCCTCGTTGGGGCAGTGAGCCACGCAGACCGGGAGCTCTTTCCCCAGGCAAAGATCGCATTTGGAGGCCACCTTCTTCTCCTCGGTCAGCTGTCGGGTAACTACTCCAAAGGGACAAACCATAATGCACATCCAGCAGCCCACGCATTTTTCTTCATCGCAGAGGATGGCTCCAGTTTCGTGGTCCCGGTGCATAGCTCCGGTAAGGCAGGCTTCCAAGCACGGAGCTTCCTCGCAGTGCCGACATTGGAGGGCAAAAGAAAGGTAACCTTCCTGCTCCACGATTACCCGGGGTTGTGGCTTAGGCCATTCCCCTTTGTAGGCCTTAATTATTTTTTGGGATTTAGAATGCTTGACTAAGCAGTGGACTTCACATAAGCGACAGCCCATGCAGTACTCCTCACGGATGTATACCCGCTTCACGGTTCCCCTCCCCCTTTGGCCTAGCGCCGCTTGTTACCAGCCCTCGCCAGCGGCTTTTACGCCCAGGATTTCTCTCTCCTTCTCTCCCAGCCCCACCGCCCGGAGCTGCTCGCGGTTCCCCCGCAAAGATTCAATGGCATTGATCCCCATTCCCCCGAGCATCTCCTTGATCTCCAGGCTCCAGGCCCGCAGCAAATTGACCAGCCGGCGAGCGCCAACCTCCGGGTTGAGCCGCCTGGTCAGGTAGGGATCTTGGGTAGCAATTCCCCAGTTGCACTTGCCAGTGTAGCACTTCTGGCAAACATGACAACCCAAAGCTACCAGGGCCGCGGTTCCGATATAACAAGCGTCAGCACCCAAGGCAATGGCTTTGATGACATCGCTGCTGTTACGAATACCACCTGCCACCAACAGCGAAGCTTGGTTGCGAATCCCCTCCTGGCGCAGCCGGCTGTCCACAGCAGCAACGGCCAACTCAATGGGGATGCCCACGTTGTTACGGATAACGGTTGGGGCCGCCCCGGTTCCACCCCGCAGGCCATCGATGGTCACGAAGTCAGCCCCTGCCCTAACTATACCTGAGGCGATGGCAGCCACGTTATGGACGGCGGCAATCTTCACCCCCACCGGTTTCTGATAGCGGGTGGCTTCCTTCAAGGCGAAGATGAGCTGGCGCAGATCCTCAATAGAATAAATGTCGTGGTGAGGAGCTGGGCTCAGAGCATCGGTGCCCTCAGGAATCATGCGGGTGCGGGATACCTCGGCCGATACCTTTTCCCCTGGGAGGTGCCCGCCAATTCCCGGCTTGGCCCCCTGCCCGATCTTGATCTCTACCGCGGCCCCGGCCTCTAAATATTCGGGGCTAACCCCGAACCGCCCCGACGCCACCTGGACAATGGTGTTGGCTCCGTATTGGTATAAATCCGGATGCAGGCCGCCCTCCCCAGTATTATAGAAAGTGCCAGCTTCCTTGGCCGCCCGGGCCAACGACAAGGAAGCGTTGAAGCTGATGGACCCGTACGACATGGCCGAGAATAGGATGGGAGTCCGCAAGCAAAGCTGTGGCCCCAGCGGCACCGATAAGTCTTTGGGCTTGGCCCCTAAATAAGTTTCCAGCTCCATCGGCTCCCGTAAAGGATCAATGGAAGGGTTGGTTACCTGGGAAGCGTTGAGGAGCAAGTGGTCAAAGTATATAGGGTAAGGGCGATCGCAGCCCATTCCGGTCAAAAGTACCCCGCCAGTCTCAGCCTGCTTAGTAACATCAGCTACCGCCTGCGTAGCCCAATTGCTGTTGGGGCGGATAGCCGAAGGCGATGGCCGGATTATAATGGCCCCGGTGGGGCACAAAGCCTCGCAGAAGTGGCAGCCCACACACTTGGCGCTGTCACTATCCACCCGGTCAAGATCGGCATCGTAGCTATGGACGTCGTTGGCGCACATGCGCACGCATACCTGACAGGTAATACACTTATCGTGGTCGCGCTGCACCAGGAAATCGATTGGGACCGGGCTCTTAGCCATGGAGCTCCCCCCTCTCCTCCGCCCGCCCGGCAGGCTGGTCAGGCCCCGGCAAATCCCAAAGCGAGGCCGTAACCGGGGAAGCGGCTGCCAGGGTCGCGCTCGTAGCCGCAAGGGTTCCCGGTTTACCACCGGCCTTGGCTTGGGCAGGTTCCATGGCACCCTGGAGAGTACCGATGGCCGGTTCCCCTCCCGCCGGAGCCCAGACTACCTCTGGATTCGGGCAAACGGCGCGAATGGCTGCTTCCTCAGAAGCGATCACCAGGAGATCTCCGCTCCGCCCGCAGACCAAAGGGCGAAGCTTGATCCGGTCATTGAGCCCCACCATGTGACGGCTGTTGGCAATGATTATGGCAAACGGCCCATTGGCCAGGGCTCCACCATAAATGATGCGCAGCTTGGTAAAGAGCTCGCGCGGCTTAGCCGGCATACGTTGTATCTCTTCCCAGAAAGGAGGCGCCATGATGCAAGCCACCTCCTCCAGCGTCAGTCGCTGCTTGCGAACTAACAGATCAAAGAGATAGGTCATTACCTCCGAATCCGTAGAAAAAGCGCAGCGATAGCCATAACTCTCCAAAAAGCGGCGGTTGGCTCCATAGGAGGAAATTTCGCCGTTATGAACCAAGGACCAATCCAACAGCCCAAAGGGATGAGCGCCACCCCACCAAGCCACCGAGTTGGTAGGAAAGCGTCCGTGGCCGGTCCAGGTGTAGCCCTGGTATTCATCCAGACGGTAAAAAGCGGCTATATCCTCAGGATAGCCTACTCCCTTAAAGATGCCCATGTTCTTGCCACTGGAAACGATCAACCCTCCGCGCCGGCTAGCGTTGACGGCTAGTACCCGGGAAGCCACATAGTCTTCTTCTGTCTGCCCCGCCTCCAGCTTCTCCGGCCCCACCTGGACAAAATAGCGCCACAAAAGTGGCGCCGGCCCGATCTGGGGATGGCTCTTGGTGGGAATGGGTTCGGAATGAACAATGGTAAAATGGCGGCCCAGATAGTCCTCCATGGCTTCCTGGGCGCTAGCATCATCATAGATGACATGAAAGGCATAGTAATCTTTTAGTTCCGGATAGATCCCGTAGCCGGCAAATCCGCCGCCCAAGCCGTTAGTCCGCTCGCGCAGAACCGCCATGGCCTGCACAATGGCTGCACCGCTAAATCTCTCCCCACTTTCCCGCATGATACCAGCTATGCCGCAGGCAGAAGGAACGCGGTAATCCCGGTCGGGAATAAGTACCTGCATCGGTGTTTCACCTTGCCTCTCCCGTAAATAAAAGCAAAAGCGCCCACTTGGATGGCCAGTTCTCGACCATAACCTTGTGGACGCCGTTGTCCCCAATAGAAGCGCGCCGTTGCGCTCCCGGTTCCTATATCCCTGAGCTCCCCCCGAAGCCCTCAGGCAGCACCCGCCTCGCCGGCATTAACACCGGCACCCCAACATTGTTCGGCGGTGTCCACCCTTGTGGTCCATCGCGATGCCAAGCGCCCTACCCAGGGAACATTGAGTAGCTGGCGAAATAACTGGCATGGAGAAGCCCAGCCGAAGCTTAAGCCTTAATTTAGCCCAATAATCGCTCTCTGTCAACGGTTGCAGCCATGTATACAAAATACCTCCTTTTTGCTACTTGACGGCCTACCCCCGCATGTTATAATAGCTCCATAAAGTTTAGCCAAGTCAGGCCGGGGCAACGAGGCTCCGGACGAGGCGACGAAGCCAAACCACCAGAGGGCACGGAAGTCCTCGACTCGCCACTTTGAGCGATGTCCGAGGACATTTTTATTATCCGTGGGTAATTATAAAGAAAGGGGAGTCAGTATGCCTAGCCTGACGAGGGAGGAAATCCTGCAAAAAGTCGATGAGATGGATGTCCAGTTCATCCGCCTTCAGTTCACTGATATCCTGGGAATCCTAAAAAACGTAGCTATCACGAAGGATCAACTGGAAAAGGCCTTAGATGGCGAGCTAATGTTTGATGGTTCCTCCATCGAAGGGTTTGTCCGCATCGAAGAGTCCGACATGTACCTGAAGCCAGATCTATCCACCTTCACCATCTTTCCTTGGCGACCCAACAAAGGTGCAGTAGCCCGGCTAATTTGCGATGTCTACAACCCCGATGGCACGCCCTTTGCCGGCGACCCTCGCTATGTACTCAAGCGAGCTGTAGCCGAAGCCCAAGAGATGGGATATACCATGTACGTAGGCCCGGAGTGCGAGTTTTTCCTTTTCCACTGCGAGGATGACGGACGGCCCACCCTGCAGACCCACGATCGCGCTGGGTACTTCGATCTTTCCCCGGTGGACTTGGGTGAAAACGCTCGCCGCGACATGTGTTTAGTTCTGGAGAACATGGGTTTTGAAATTGAGGCTTCTCACCATGAAGTGGCGCCCGGCCAACATGAGATCGATTTCAAGTATGCCGATGCCCTAACTACCGCCGATAACATTGTCACCTTCAAGTTTGTAGTCCGAACCATTGCCCAGCGCCATGGCTTGCACGCTACCTTCATGCCCAAACCCATCCGAGGGATAAACGGTTCCGGCATGCATACCAACCAGTCGCTGTTTAAGGACGGCAAGAACGCCTTCTACGATCCCAATGGCAAGCTGGAGCTGAGTGATGTCGCTTACTATTATATTGGCGGGCTGCTCCACCACGCCCGAGCTCTAGCTGCTATCACCAATCCAACGGTAAACTCTTACAAGCGTTTGGTCCCCGGCTATGAGGCCCCGGTCTATGTGGCGTGGTCGCCTCGTAACCGTAGCCCGCTCATTCGGGTACCGGCTAAGCGCGGTCCTTCCACCCGGTTGGAGCTGCGCAACCCCGACCCCGCCTGCAATCCCTATCTGGCCATAGCGGCTATGCTCAAGGCGGGCTTAGATGGCATTAAGAACCGCATCGAACCTCCAGCCCCCTTGGATCGGAATATCTTTAAACTTACTACCGAGGAGCGCCAACGCCTGGGGATTGCCAGCCTCCCTGGCAGCCTAAAGGAAGCCCTAGCCTGCCTGGAGGAAGATCCGGTTATCAAAGAAGCGCTGGGAGAGCACGTTTACAACCGCTTCACGGAAGCCAAGTGGTTGGAATGGGAAGACTACCAAGCGCAAGTTCACCAATGGGAAATTGATCAATATCTGGTGAAATTCTAATGCTCCCACCAGAGACAGAGGGGGAGGTGGGAGGTAAATGTTTGCCCCGCAAATCTTTATAGTCTCTACCGATGCTTCTTTGATCAAGCAGGTGCGGTCCACCCTAATGCAGAGGGGCTACGGGATCGCTGGTGATGCTGCCAGCGGGGCCCAAGCCCTGCGCTCCATCCGCACCCTGCGCCCCGATTTGGTGATCCTTGATGCCGACATCACCGGCACCGAAGGGGTGGATATCGGCGCTATCATCGCCGAGGATCGCCTAGCCCCCATCCTCTTAATCGCCCCGGTTTGGCGGGATGGTCTGGTCAATCGCAGCGGACGAGAAGATGAGGATGGCTGGGTCTTTGCCATCCTCACCAAGCCTATCAACGAGGAAGCCTTGGTGCCGGCGGTGGAGACTGCTCTCCTCAACTATGAGCGTACCCATCGGCTGGAGCAAGAAATCGCCAAGCTCAAGGATACTCTAGAGGCCAGAAAAGCCATCGAGCGAGCGAAAGGGATCCTTATGAGCTCGATGGGATTAACCGAGGACGAGGCCTTCCGGCTCATCCGCCAGCGCAGTATGGATAAGTCCATGCCCATGCGCCAGATCGCCGAAGCTATTATCCTTGCCCATGAGGTGGAGTCGAAGGTGGAGAAAAAGAAATAGGTACTACCGGCCACACCCGCCCACCACATTCTACTCTCCAGCCGCCGGATGGGGCTTTGCGCAAAGCCCCATCCGGCGGCTGTTCTTCTCCTCCCCACGCTTGCTGCTGCAGCTCCGCGTCGGAACCGGGAAATGGCGCTTTGCCACCTGCACTATCCGCTTCCGACTTGACCTCAGGTGGAACTAAGTATCGGCTCAGCTGCCAGTAAGCGGAGCGAGAAAGCTTAGTATCGCGAACTCCAAATAGGGAAAGGTAAGGGGTGCCATCGGCAGCCAGCTCAATGGTTCCTTCTGGTAGCTCTACTTCCCGACCACCCTTAAGCCGCACCTTAAGGCCGGCGGGGGCACCGTTGGCTTTCACTTCCTCAACGGCCTCGGCCCAAAAGGGCACGTCTTCCACCGTTACCGGGTAGCTTTGGCCTTTATAGCTTACCCAATAGCTTCCATCCTGATGGCGTTCTAGGTGGTGAACAAAGATGGAGAGAACATCAGACCGGGTAATGTGGTTTCCTTCCCAGTACCATTCTCCATCAGCCCCAATCCGTAGTTCCCCTTGATCAGCTAAAGCTCCATCCATCATGCCGGCGCAGCCTCCTACACGTTCCTGAGCCCCAAGTTTCCATAGTCAGTCGCAGAGCTTTTTGCCCGGCGCCTTTCTCTCAACTTATTAACTTTAAGTATAACTTTTTGGCCAGGGGAAATGCTACATAAACGCTAAATCCTCTTATCCGGCCACGCCGCACAAACAAATAGTAAAAAGCCGGTTATGCTTTGACAGGCCTTTAGATAGCTACTAGTCAGCACCCGGGGGCCGCAGAGGTGAAACCCTAAATGGCGCCAAGCAGGCTTTGGGCGTTAGGTTAGGGCTAGCGTGGCACACATACTTTTTTGGGGGGAGAATGAAAGAATGTCAAACGCTTTACGGCACCCCAAAATTGCCGTGGTGGGGGTGGGTCGGGTTGGTGCCACTACTGCCTACGCCATGATCCTGGAAGGACTAGTCCCTGAGCTGGCGCTAATTGACATTGACCGGCGACGCTGCGAAGGCGAGGCCATGGATCTGAGTCACGGCGCTTCCTTCGTCCGCCCGGTTAAGATCTACGCTGGAGACTTCCGTGCCTGCCAAGGGGCCGACCTGGTCATTATTGCCGCCGGAGCTAGCCAAAAACCAGGAGAAACCAGATTGGATTTGACCTTTAAGAATGCCCATATTTTTAAAGACATCGTCCCCAAAATCACCGCCCAAGCCCCTGATTCTATCCTCTTGGTAGTTACTAACCCGGTGGATATCCTCACTTACGTCACCCTTAAAATGTCCGGCTTTCCGCCGGAGCGGGTGCTAGGGTCGGGAACAGTATTGGACAGCTCCCGCTTCCGCCACCTGCTAGCCGAACACTGCGGCGTGGATGCCCGCAACATCCATGCTTACGTAGTGGGCGAGCATGGCGATTCTGAGGTCTTGGTCTGGAGCCGGGCCAACGTCATCGGCCTGCCTATTGCCGACTTTTGCCAGCTCTGCGGCCAGGGGTGCCCGCCCGGATGGCAACAAGAAATCTCCAGCCAAGTGCGCCGGGCTGCCTACGAGATTATCGAGCGCAAGGAGGCTACTTACTACGCAGTGGCTTTGGCCGTACGCCGAATAGTGGAGAGCATCCTTCGCGACGAACATTCAGTGCTTACCGTCTCCACCCTCACCCCCATGCCAGAAATCGGTGAGGTTTGTCTAAGCTTACCAGCGGTGCTGGGTAGCCGGGGCCGGGAACGGATCTTCCGGGTTAATCTAGCTCCAGAGGAGGAAATCCAGCTCCAGCAGTCAGCCCGCCTACTAAGGGAGGTAATCGAACGGCTTGACCTCTAAGGTTTATGCCATGGCCTGTCGATGTAATAAGTGCTGGTACTAAAATAATCTCCACCGGGAAACAACTTGCACGAAATTACACTAAGCAGGAAAACTAGATCTAGAATTGAATCTATAGTCTTGCAATTAGATTCAATTATATTAAGCATCCCTTTTGGGAAGGTGGTAAGCAGTGGGTGCGGATTCGTGGATCTAGAAACTTAGCAGACAAGTATTGTAGAGGACGATACCCATGAGCTGAGCTGAAGAATATACGGGCAAGGAGAAGGATTCATGGGATCGGTAACTGCACTGCTTTGCACTATAGTTTATTTAGTGCTGCTCCTGATCATAGCCACCGTGCCCAGGAATCGGCTCCAATTAGTTTTCAGCTTTCTTATAGGTACTTTATTTGTCTGGAGTGCTGCCTCCTGGGTAGCTACCGCGGTCATGCCCGACCGCCTGGAGCCTTGGGTCATGGTAGTGGCCGCCACCACGCTGATGGCCTGTTCTGCCTTTTACCACTTGGCCACCATCATCTCCGATCGGCCCGCCAACTTAACCATCATCGCCAGCTATCTAGCCACAGCCGTAGGTATAGGCCTTGTCCTGGTTGCTTCGCCAGTCACCGAGATTACTTTTACCCCTGGGCATTTAGGAATAGCTCTTAACTACCGCCTCACTGTTTGGGCCCTACCAGCCGCCATCGTGGTACTTCCCTGGTCCGCACTAGCCCTTTACTATCTGGCTAAGGGTTACGCTAGCAGCAAGGAAGATCAGGTGAAGCGGCGGCTTTCGCTGGCGCTAGCCGGCGGTGTCTTCTATTTCGCCAGCGGCCTGACCCAGCTTTATCCCCCCTGGGGTGGAAGTGAGGTAAGTCTGTGGCTGCATCTTGCCGGATCGGTTTTCCTCACTTTTGCCATTTACCGCCTCGACCTCCTTAGGGACCGTATCTTCAAGAAGGCCCTGGCCTACCTACTTCGCACCAGTATCCTAACTGCGGTGCTTTTTACCGCCATTATGGGGGTGCAGTCACTCCCTGATACTAGCGCTCGCGCCGCCACTATCACCCTGCTGGTAATGCTAGCGTTTTTCTTGTCAGCCATACTGGGTTTCATCCGTGACGTTACCCTATATGGGGTAGAACGCATCTTCTTCCCGCATGATTATTTTTATCGGCGAGCTTGGCAACGGTTTAGCCACCAGGCTACCTCCATAGTGGATCTAAGTGTCCTGGCTCCTTCCCTGCTTAATAACCTAGTCAGCGCCATGCGCCTGGAAGCCGCTCACCTCTACTTGGTGAGGAAACAAGTAGACCTGGCGCCCCACCTCGACCTACCGTCAGTTACCTTTGTTGATCCTGGTCATGAGATGGTCAAAGCTGTCCGAGCTGGGCAAGCTCGCGGTCACTCTCCCGCCGCCCTCTCCAACGGCTATTGGCTAGGAGATGGCCTGGTAAGGTGGGAGGGCAAGTTGTTATTCCCCCTGTGGATGGGCCGCGAGTTGATTGGGGTCTTGGATATAGGCAACAAGAAATCGGGGGCTACTTTTTCTTATGGCGAGCTGGAAATGCTCCGCAATTTCTGCCAGAATGCTGCCATCGCTCTGGGCAATGCCATACTCCTGGCCGAGATGCGCCTGGAGGCTTCCCTGGATTTCCTTACCGGACTCTACAACCACCGCTATTTTCAGGAGGCGCTACGGGAAGGGGTAGCTCATGCCCGACAGCATAATTATCCGGTAGCCTTGCTGCTACTAGACATCGACCTATTTAAGCTCTATAACGATGTGCATGGTCATTCCTTAGGCGATGAAGCTTTGATCCGGCTGAGCAGCCTAATTACCCAATTGGTGAGCCGTGAATCTTATCCTCGCGCCTGCCTGGCCCGCCACGGAGGAGAAGAATTCGCCATCATGCTACCGCAAGTGGATAAGCTAAGCGCAATAGGGTTAGCTGAGGATATTCGGGAGCACATCCAGAAAGCCTTCATGTCTGAAGGCCTGGTACCGATGCTAACCGTCAGCATCGGGGTGGCGGCATACCCACAGGACGCTCAAAGCGCCCGGACGCTGCTTGAGGCGGCAGAGAGCGCTCTAGATTTGGCCAAGGCCAAGGGCCGGAACCGAGTTCAAGCTTTTCGACCAGATTCCGAGAATGGCAACGGGCCGGCGGCCGATGCGGCTTCACCTTCAGCCGAGGTAGCAGCGGCTGATGGCGCTTCTGCCCACACCGAAACCAAACGCCTGCGCCGCCAAGTACATCGAGCTTATCTGGCTACCATTTATGCTTTAGCTGCCACCATTGAAGCCAAGGATGAGTATACCTATGGCCATTCGCGCCGGGTGGCGGAATACGTCGGCTCCTTGGCCAAAGCCCTGAACTTGCCCGAAAGCAAGAGAAACAATTTGGTCATCGCCGGCATGCTTCATGACTTAGGCAAAATTGGCGTACCTGAGCACATTCTCAAGAAACCTGGCCCCCTCACCTCTGAAGAAATAGCAGTGGTACGCAGCCATGTAGAACTGTCGGTTACCATCCTCCGCAACGTTCCGGAGTTGGCCGGTACCCTGGCCGCCATTCAGTTTCACCACGAGCACTATCAAGGCACCGGCTACCCCTTGGGGCTAAAGGGAGAGGAAATACCCCTGGAGGGACGGATCATGGCCGTTGCCGACGCCTTCGAAGCCATGACCTCGAACCGGCCTTATCGTAAGGCCATGAGCATTGAAGAGGCGTGCCTAGAACTGCAGCGCTGCGCTGGCACCCAGTTTGACCCTAAGTTAGTGCAAGTGTTTATCGAAAATGTAATCCGGCCTTCAGGCAAGCTCGCCGCCGGGGCCGCTAGCGGCCCCGCCAGCCCTAGATCCGCTAGCGGCCCCGGCGGCGAGACAGTTTCTAGAATGAACACCGCTCGCCCGTCCCATCAATACCCCGACGCTTGTTGCCAGTAAGTCATGGATAGGGGCCGGCACTGGGTGGGGGTAGCCAAAGCGGGACGTAAGATCTTAGTTAGTCGGCCAGCTTGGGCCATGTACTCCAGGTGAGCCAGGGTCTCCCCTAGGGCAAAGCGTTTTTCATGAATGGAAAGGTCGGTTCCGAATACCTCCATGGCAATGTCGTAAGCAGTGCGGGTGCCATCGGCCAAGGAACCAATCTGAGCCAAGCGCTGGCGGTGGTGAGCCTTAATTTCCTCCACCCGGCCGCGCAAGTCGTGAAAAGGCTTGCCATGGGCAGGCAATATAAGCTCAACCTCCAAATCGGCCACTCGATCCAAGGAGCTTAAGAATTCGTCCAAAGGATTGACCTCCGCTCCCGGCCAAAGGCTGATGTTGGGAGTAATATGCGGCAATACATGGTCTCCGGACAGGAGCAACCGCTTGTCAGGACAGTAAAGGCACATATGCCCATCCGAGTGTCCCGGAGTCCAAATCACTTGCCACCAAGTCCCACCGATGCTTACAACATCGCCATCGTGGAGGACCGAGAGGCGAGGGGACGGGCGCACCAAGTATTGCACCATCCCCAAGTTGGTAGTCATATCCGGAAGTAATTCTTGGGGCAGGCCATTGGATAAGAACATCTTGACCAGTTCTCCAGCATCGGTCGGCTCTGGATGGGAAATAACGGAAGCCATCCGGCAGTCCCGCTCCAGCAGGAAAACTTGCGCCCCAGATTGTTCCTGCAGCCAACCTGCCAGCCCCAAATGGTCGGGGTGATAATGGGTGAGGTATATGGAGCG
>JACIYF010000037.1 GCA_014360065.1 Clostridia bacterium
ATTACGGGAGTGTTGCCAAACGCTACTTTTCTTAGTGGGCCAGGACTCGACAAAAGCACAGCTACCCCATGGCCGGGCTGCTCTACCTTTCTCTCGCTACCCCACGAAGCACATTCTTGGTTCTGCTCGTTTCAGTTGGGCTAAAGCTGGCGGGTATTTCACTAGTGTTTTCAGGTGTTTCGCCAATTGGCGGACGTTATGGGCACAGGCGTCCATTAACGCCTGGATATGTACGGCCGGGTTGCCCCGATATAGCCCGGCGGATGGTATGATTGTTTTTCAGATCGGCATTTACCGTTTCCGCCCAGCACTTCCGTTTCTGTCGCCTTTGACCTACACACTAGTTTAAGCAAGCGGAAATCTGCTTTTGACCGTGTGCTGGCGGTAGGCTCGGGTTCTGGGTAGCCTTAGCCATTTCTCGCGTCTTCAGCAATCATAGGAAGTCCCCAATAATCTATCAGCATCCTGCCAACCTTTGTATCAGCACAAAATCGCTGTTAACTTTGTTGAGGGAAAAGGTGGTACTAGACCAGTGGCACCTCCGGCAAAGAAGGAATTTTGGCTCTGGTGGCGAAGCTAAGAACAATAACCGCTACTGAGTTGGGCATCGCGCAACCTGGGTTGGGAATAAGGCCAATCTGGCGTTATGTACAAGCTGCGGCGTGTAGAGCAGGGCAAGCATGGGCTGTTGCTGCAGAGCAAAGGTGCAGTAGGCACGATCTACACAACGCCATGCCCTAGTAAGCAGTAAAGGCGCACCAACTAAGCCATAACTAATCCATAGCCCAGTTAGAAAGGAAAGGAGAAGATGCCGTTGAAGACCGCCGAAGAGTACGTAGATAGCTTGCGCCAGAAAAAAATGAAGGTTTACGCTTTTGGAGAAGAATATGCTACCGTGGTTGACCACCCTCTGTTTAAGCCCCATGTCGAGGCTGCCGCCATGACCTATGCCCTGGCCCACGATCCCTTGCATGAGGACCTTTTGACCGCTACTTCTCACCTTACGGGCAAAAAGATCAACCGCTTCACCCACATCCACCAGAGCACCCAGGATCTGGTCAAGAAGGTGAAAATGCTCAGGGCCATCTCCCACCGCACCGGCACCTGCTTTCAGCGCTGCGTGGGCTTTGATGCCTTAAACGCCCTGTATTCGGTGACCTATGAGATTGACCAGGAAATGGGCACCAGCTACCATGAGCGCATGCGCCGTTACGTTGAATACGTCCAGGAAAACGACCTGATGTTTAGTGGCTCCATGACCGACCCGAAGGGGGACCGGTCCCTCCGCCCCGGCCAGCAGGCCGATCCCGATCTCTACGTCCACATTGTGGAGAGGCGTAAAGACGGCATCGTCATCCGCGGGGCCAAGGCCCACCAGACCGGCATCGTCAACTCCCACGAGATGCTGATCATGCCCACCATTGCCCTGACCGAGGATGACAAGGACTATGCCGTAGCCTGCGCCGTGCCCACCGATGCCCCCGGGGTATTCCACGTCTTCGGCCGCCAGACCAACGACGAGCGCCGCCTGTCATGCCAGATCGATCAGGGCAACGCCCGCTTCGGCATCGTGGGCGGCGAGGCGTTGACCGTGCTTGAAGACGTGTTTGTCCCCTGGGAGCGGGTGTTCATGTGCGGGGAGTACCAGTTTGCCGGCACCCTGGTGGAGCGCTTCGCCTCCTACCACCGCCAGAACTACGGCGGCTGTAAAGGGGGCCTGGCCGACATCATCATCGGTGCCACCTATGCCCTGGCCGAGGCCAACGGGGTGGCCAAGGCCTCCCACATCCGGGACAAGCTGGCAGAAATGATCCACCTTACTGAGACCATGTACCAGGGCTCTATCGCCTGCTCCGCCGAAGGCCATAAGCTCCCCTGCGGATCCTACTTCGTGGATCCGCTCCTGGCCAACGTCACCAAGCAGAACGTCACCCGCCATGTCTACGAGATTGCCCGCCTCTCCCACGACCTGGCCGGGGGCCTGATTGCCACCCTGCCCTCGGAGAAGGACTTTGAGCACCCTGAAATCGGCCCCTATCTGAAGAAGTACTTCCGGGGCAAGGCCGACTTTAGCACCGAGTACCGGGTCCGGATTGCCCGGCTCTTAGAGAACATGACCGGGGGCACCGCCCTGGTGGAGAGCATGCACGGGGCCGGTTCCCCCCAGGCCCAGAAAATTATGATGCTTCGCCAGGGGAACCTGGAGCAGAAAAAGCGCTGGGCCTTGGAGCTGGCCGGAGCCAAAGAGTAGCAGAGGAACGGCTAACCTAGCCTCTAAGCAAGGGCCGGGAGCAACGCAATCCTGGCCCTTGCGCCGTATACTTCTGCGCACTTCCAAGTCTTTGTACCGGGCCCTGGCAGAGAAGGCCAAGACTGATGGGGTGAAGACCCACTAGACAAGTCTGATCGCTTGTGGCTTGGTGAAGTACCCCCAATGTTAGGGTCTTGACAGGCAATGTTCCTGCAATGCTCCCCGGGAAGCGGATCTGCAAATCTGCAGCTGATAGGGACTTAGACAGGTCCTCTTAAGTGGGAATCTACCTATTAGCTAGCCCTATAGGTAACCTTCTGGTAAAATATTAAACGTGAATTTAGGAACATTGGGGCAGTTTGACCCGCGTAATTATTTCCCAACTATTATTTTGAGGTGAGGAACTTGCCAGCAACCACTCAAAGCCCAACCCCGGACGCCGTCCAAAGCCTTGCCCCATTGATGAACCCTGCCTCGGTGGCCATTATTGGCGCTTCCACCAATTTTGCCAAACCTGGGGGGCGACCGATTGAAGCCCTCAAGGAATACGGGTACCAAGGCCGGATCTATCCGGTCAACCCTAAGTATGACTACATTGGGGAGCTAAAGTGCTACCCCAGCATCCTGGAGGTGCCGGAGCCGGTGGATACCGCTATTATTTCGGTTCCGGCGGCTTCGGTTCTGGACGTGGTTAGCCAATGCGGCCAGCGGGGGGTAAAGTCGGTTATTATTTTCAGCTCCGGCTTTGCCGAGGTGGGCGGCGAGGGCAGAAAGTTACAGGACCGGCTAAAGCACCTGGCCCGCCAGAACGGAATCCGAGTATGCGGCCCCAACTGTTATGGCATCGTCAACGTTAAGAGCGGGGCCATGTGCACCTTCTCCGATAACGTCTTTAAACGCTTTCCCGACCACGGCAACTACTTTGGGTTTGTGAGCCAAAGCGGCGGCTTCGGCTGGCTGCTGTTTGATATGGCCCAAAAAGAGGGAGTAGGCTTTAGCTTCTTCGTCAGTTCCGGCAACGAGGCCGACGTGGACCTGGCCGACTACATGGCCTACATGCTCGAGGATCAAGATACCAAAGTCATCGGCTCCTACGTGGAGCAGATCCGCCATCCGGATAAGATGGCGCAGGTCGCCCGGCGAGCCTTGGAGCTAAAGAAACCCATCCTCATGTTTAAGGTGGGGACCTCGACGGTTGGCGCCCAGGCGGCTGCTTCCCATACCGGCGCCATGGCCGGCTCCGACCAAGTTTACGACGCCTTCTTCAAGCAAACCGGCATCGTCCGGGTCAAGACGGTGCCGGAAATGGCTACCTTTGCCCGTTTGGTGAAAGCAGGGCGTTTCCCGCGGGGAAAGCGGGTAGGCATCATGTCCGGCTCCGGCGGCGGGGCGGTGGTGCTGGCCGACCGCTGCGAGGAGATGGGCCTGGTGCTGCCGCAGCTCGACCCGGCTACCCAGGCGCGGATGGAGGAGATCCTGCCCGATTTTGCCTCCTGCCGGAACCCGGCCGACATTACCGGAGCCTTCCTGGCGGCACCGGAAGTGCTCTACCAGAGCGCCCTGGCATTCTTAAGCGATCCCAACATCGATATGGGAGTATTGTTGTTTGCCATTTCCGGGCACACCGGGGCACAAGCTGCCGAAATGGTAGCCCAGGTCTACCGCCAGGTAGACAAGCCGCTTTTAGTGATTGCCCTGGCTCCCGGCGAAGGAGAAATGAGCGTTCGGTCTATGGAAATTTTAAGGCAAGCCGGCATTCCGGTAGCATTGGACTTTGAGGCGGTCAAGGCCATGGCCACCTTGGCCGAGTTTGCCGAACGGGCCCGGATCCTCATTTCCGAGCCTACCTTGGTCTCTTCCCCGGTGGGGGCGCCGAGGGCAGCTGATAGGGGCGAGGAAGCCAAGGAAATCTTGCGGAGCTTGGGCGCCCGTTCCGGCCTCCGGCCAGAACTGACCGAGCACCAAGCCAAAAAGCTACTTTCCGCTTACGGCATCCCGGTTACCAAAGAGGAGGTGGCCACTTCCCCCGAGGAAGCGGTGGCTATCGCCCGCCGGTTGGGTTACCCGGTGGTATTAAAGGTCGAGTCGCCGGACATCCTGCACAAGACCGAGGCAGGGGGAGTAAAACTAGGCCTGGCCGGCGACGAAGAGGTGCGGAAGGCTTACGCTGAGATCCTGGATAGCGTCTGCCGTTACAACCCCGGGGCCCAGGTGGATGGCATCCTGGTCCAGGAGATGCTGCCTAAAGCTACCGAGGTGATCGTGGGCATCACCCAAGATGCCACCTTTGGTCCGGTGGTGGTCTTCGGCTTGGGCGGCATCCTGGTGGAAGTAATGAAGGATGTATCCATGCGGGTGGCGCCGCTTACCCGCCGTGACGCCGAGGAAATGATAAGGGAAATCAAGGGCTATCCCATCCTCACCGGGGTTCGGGGTAGGCCGGCAGCCGACCTTGAGGCCCTCACCCAGGTGCTGCTCCGGGTCTCCCAGTTGGCCACCGACCTTAGTGGCATAGTCAAGGAACTGGACATCAACCCGCTCATGGTCTTCCCCAAGGGCCGGGGGGTAAAGGCGGCGGATGCGCTGATGGTTCTCACCGGCCAGTCCGGTTCTGCCCTGGCCTTGGCTGAGGCGGGCTCGGTGCCCAAGGTTCGTTAATAGATCCTCTGCCGCCAGCTGGGCCGAGCTAGAGGATGGTAGAGCTGGGCATTATGGCCATTATGACTATTGTGATCAAGGCTATTGCCATATTTTTCAAAGTAGTCGGGCTATCAAAGGCATCGAGGCAAATGAAGCGTCCATTGATGAAGACTGCTGTTCCAATCTGGCCTTCGACTGTGCGGAAGGCGCTGGCGTGCAGCCTAAGTCCCGGCCTAAGGCTTGGTCCCGCCGGATGTAGCCCTGTCTAGCCCAGGGCTCTGGATCGAACTTGGTAGGTGATGAGGATCCAGACTACCGCCCAGAAACTCCCGGCCAACCAACCCCCCAGCACATCGGTGGGATAATGGACCCCAAAGTACACCCGGCTCCAGCCCACCGCTAGGGTAGCGCCGACCAGGACAAGAAGCACCAGGGCACGGAGTATTCGTCCGGCCCGCGGGTAACTTTCATAGCCCAAGTCAATGAGGCTAGGGACTCTTCCCCGGTTGGTGTCGCCGAAACTACGGCCGAGGGCGGGCCAAGCCAGGTAGAGGAAGAGAATAGTAAAGAGGGCGGTGATGAGGGCGTGGCCGCTGGGGAAGCTGTAGCCGCCGGCATAAAAGAGGTGGAATCCTTGGGGCCGGGGCCGGAGAAAGAATAGCTTGGAAAGCTCAATTAAGCTCCAACCGCTAAGCATTCCCCCGGCCAAAAGCCAACCCTCGCGGGTGCGCCGATAGAGCAGCGCTAAAACCAAAAATCCGACCACGGTAGTAGGAACCATGCCTCGCCAAGTCCCCCACCAGTTGAGAAAAACCAATATGGGGCCCGGAGCCCGCCCGGAGCTGGACTGAGCGCGGCCCGCCCACCCGGTCAAAAGCTGGTCTAGGGCGGAAAGGCTTTGGTAGTAGAGCGCCACTAGTATAAATAGAGCCAGCAATAAGGCCCCCAGCAACCAAAGCGGCCGGGAGCTACTGGCCCGGTAGCCTCCCCAGCTACTTCTTCCTAGGCGAGAGTAGTCAGCCAGCCCATAGGAAGTGAGACGGGAAGAACGGCCCAAGTGCAGGCGTTGGCGCATGGAGATTCTCCTTTCCGCGGCGCTCATTTAACCTCATATTTTTCCAAAGCCGCACGGTTAATTTCTATTCCCAACCCGGGCCCTTCTGGGACCTTGACCCAGCCGTCGTGCTGCTGGATAGGGTCCTGCAATAGCTCCAGCCGGAAAGGGTGTTCGGTCTGGTCAAACTCCATCAACGGCTCCACCGGGTGCATGGAGAGGGGGTTGGGTGGCAATACCGCCAAAAGGTGAAGGCTGGCGGCTAGGGCAATGCCGGTTCCCCAGATATGGGGGTAATAGCGCACCCCGAAGGCACTGGCCATAACCGCGATCTTTTTGCATTCCGATAAGCCTCCCGCGGAACAGGTATCGGGCTGGACTATATCTACCGCCCTATTCTCCAGGAGGGAGCGAAAACCGAAGCGGGTAAACTCGCATTCGCCTCCGGCGATGGGGATGCTCAAAGCCCGCTGGCATTCCTGGTAGCCCCGCAGGTCCTCAGGAGGCACTGGTTCCTCAAAGAAAGCAATATCCAGGTCCTCCAGCATTCGGCCCAGGCGAATGGCTTCAGTAGCATCGTAAGCGTGGTTGGCATCGATGGCTAAGAGGATATCCGGGCCGATGCTTTCCCGCACCGCCCAAACGCGGGCAAAGTCCTTTTCCACCCCAAAGCCCACTTTCATCTTCATGGCCTTAAAGCCTGCTTGCAAGTAACCCAGTCGCTGGCTATACCACCATTGAGAAAAGGCGAAGGGTTGGTCTAATTCGGCGACTAAGTAGTGGGTTTTGATATCCTTAATCTTCAACGGCCACCGTTCCTTTCTATGGTTTGATGCTGGTTTGGATTGGCGACTCGGCTGGGCTACCGCCTGAGCTCTTTATTCGCCCAAGGCCGTTGCTATTCCTCCTTAAATAACCCATGTGCGCCCTGTTAATATATATTTATCAGCTTTTGGCGGGGGAAAAGGAAATTTCCCCCATAGCGGCGAAATTGTTAAGTGGTCGAACCAAGAGGCGAATTAACCGGCTAGTTAAGTGGATGATTTTGCCAGGGGGGCCAACTATGTATAAGTACAAGGTGATTGCGACTATAGTTGAGATCAGGGGAACTGGAAGTGTTCGTATGGGCACCAAGTGGGGGACCGGTTTGAGTTTAGCGAACGTTCCCCGGGTGGTTTGTGTCAGTTTGCTTACGATTCCCTGCGTTCGGCGGTAGCAGCGCTCCTTTATGGCGGACAGTTTCCTTGGGCGGACAACAGTGAGGTCAGCCGGTGGGCTTGCCCCGATCCGGATACGCCGGTGATATTTGAGCTAAGGCGGGTGCCGGTCGAAAGCCAGGAGTGAATAGCGGCTCCGGCCCGACCCAGCACTCAACCAACCACAAGACTGCAGCCCCACAAACAGCTTGCTGTGTATAGTGTGGATCCCAAGCTCGGGTCAATCAGTTGAGTGCTGGACGCCGAAGGGTGAGGGGGACCCATACGGATCGCTGGCGAAGCATCTTGCGCCGGCGCCAGCGCCCCGGCATGGGAAATGTTTTGGAAGCATCGCTGGAGGTAAGAGGAGGGAAGATTATGGCTGCCAGTAAGAGCGTTTCGGTGTTGATTTCTGAGCTTAATCAAGGGCGAAAGAAGTTGGAAGAGACCATTCCGGAAGTAATGGAGCGTTTTGGCGCCCTACGGGAGGCAGTTTATGCCAAGGGCAAACTAAGCGCCAAGGAAAAATCCCTCATCGCCTTGGCCATTGCTGTGGCCAAGCAATGCGATTACTGTGTGGCCGGCCACCTGCTGCAAGCGGTGGAAGCCGGAGCCGATGACCAGGAGATCATGGAGGCGGTGAGCATTGCCATTGTCATGAGCGGTGGCCCGGGGGTTGCCTATGCCGGTTTGGTCAAGCGGGGTTTGGAAGAGCTACGGGGTAAGCGCTAAGCCGGCCCAGGGCTACGACTTACCGGGCCGATATCCAAAGCGGAAGGTTATGGTCTTGCTGGTGCATCGCTGGCGAGCTGTGCGAAGTACCGGCGAAACCGACCCTGGCAGTCAACTTTTGCGCCTAGGGGTGATGGTCAGCTCCAGGCAGAGTAAGAGCCTTTTTAAAGCTATGGCCGCTGGCGCAGCATCTTGGGCCAGGGCCAGCGCCCCGGCATGGGGAAATGTTTTGGAGGTATCGTCCTAACAAAGGGGGGAAACTTGGAAATGGAGACTGCCTCATAAAGCCGAGAGAGCCTAACCCTAGTCTGGCTTTATGGGGTCCGGGTCCAGGAGCGAGGCCATGCTGATACTTGATTACGTATTGGAGGTTTATACTCCCGAATGTGATGCTACTGGTGGTAGCCTAGCCGCCCGGGCGCATCTGGTGGGCCCAGGCATTGCCGAAGCTCTTCCTTATCTCAATGCCGAGCTGGGCGGGATTTATGACCATGAAAACCAGATTTTAATCACCAGATGGCAGGGGCATAAGCTGGCCTTTCGCCCCCGGGAGATCAATGCCGCGGCGGTGGCCGATGACAAGGAAGCCCGGCAGTACCTAGCTCAGGTGGTGGCGATGGTCAATCATATCTGGGAGCGGCGGGATCAACTCACCCCTAGCTATGAGCGTCGGGAGCCGCCCAAGGTCATGGACGTATATAAGCTGCTTCCGGGCACTAACTGCAAGCAATGCGGGACTTCGTGCTTCAATTTTGCCTTGAAGCTGGTGGCCCAGGTGACGGCTGGAGACGGGCCGGGCGGTGCGGCAATTGCATCCTTCTTGGATGCCTGCCCGGAGATCCGGGACGCTGGCAAGGATTCCCCTAGGCGGGAAGCCCTCCTCAATTTGCTGAACTGGGACAAGACTGGCTAGAGTTTCCGCCCGGAAGCGAACCCGGTCCATCCAGCCTGGTGCTGGCGACCAACTATTTTGGGCGACGGACGTGTCCCCAAGGCCTTTAGGCCTGTTCAGTTGGCCCAGTACTGGCCGCGGTCATACCAGCCGCCGGGTCCCCAAGGCCTTTAGGCCTGTTCAGTTGCCGCTCACTTTTGCCTGGCACCTGGCGCTTACTCCTGGCGATAGCCAATGAGACGGGGTAGAGGATGAAAAAACTGCTCAAAGTCTTATTACTGTTTGCAGCTATCGTTATAGGAATAGTGATTTGTGCCTGGCTGGAAAACAATTGGATCCAGGTCTCCCGGTATACGGTGAGTTCAACTAAAGTACCAGCAGGTTTTAATGGTTTCAAGATCCTTCAGTTAACAGATTTGCACAGTAAGTCATTTGGCCAAGACAATCAGGGGCTTATAAGTGCCATAAACAGAATCGACCCGGACATCATTGTCATTACTGGTGACATGCTTAACTCTTTAAATGATGAGGGGGAGGTTTTCCTATCCCTAGCTCGGGAACTGGTCTCTAAATACCCAATATACTACATATCCGGGAACCACGAACAGATAGCTGAGGTGAAAGCGGCAGAATCTAATTCCGGATGGTATACCCGATATATAGCCCAACTTAAGCAGTTAGGGATTGTAAACCTGGATAACCAACGTATACAAGTAAGACGAGGCGCCGACAGTATCAACCTATATGGTCTGGTACTTCCTTTGCGTTATTATAGCTCTAAAAACGCGCCGCATTATGCCGGCGAGAAGAGGTTCAGCAGCGAGTATATCGAACGCTGCCTAGGTAAGGTGGATAACCGGGGCTACAATGTTTTGTTGGTTCATACTCCCTTCTACTTTGATACTTACTCGCATTGGGGAGCGGACCTGGTTTTGGCGGGACACTTGCACGGAGGGGTTATCAGAATACCATTCCTGGGCGGTGTTTTATCTCCTGATGAGGGTTTGTTTCCAGCCTATGATGCCGGGAAATATAAGAATAATATGGCTACCATGGTGGTAAGCAGGGGCCTGGGTGATAGCGTGGGTTGGAGGATTTTCAACCGGCCCGAAGTAGTAGTAATAACGTTAGAAAGACAAAGTGCAAAGGCCACAAGCGGAAGCTAATGACTCCATGGAAGGTGATTTGAGATACTATGATGAATGAAAGCTATCACGGACAACCTGGCACCAACCGACCAGATTCTCACCTGGTGCACCCGCAAAACCGCCTCAACCAACTTACCGGGTCGGAATGGCTCTACTTCACCCGGTCGGTCCTTACCACCAATTATCCCAGCGACTATGCCCATCACTTGCGCAAGGCCCACGGGGCCAATAAGCCCCCCGAGCTAATGCGCCAGCTAATTGAATTCTTTACCAAGCCGGAGGAAAAGGTGTTGGATCCCTTTGCCGGGGTGGGTGGAACCCTGATCGGCGCTTCCATCTGCCAGCCGCCCCGGTATTGTGAAGGGATCGAGATTAACCGGCGCTGGATCGAAATTTATCACCAGGTGTTAAAGGAATGCCCGGAGCTTACCCCTTACCCCATGCATCTGGGCGACTGCCGCCAGGTGATGAAAGACATGCCGGCAGAAAGCTTTCACTTCATCGCCACCGATCCCCCTTACAACCTGCAGCTAGAACGGACCATGTGCGATGGCCGATATCCGGGTTTTGCTAACCGCCATACCGACTACCATATGGTTTCCGATGAGCCCGGGGACTTGGCCAACCTGGATTCCTACCAAGAATACCTTGAGGCTATGGGTCAGGTGCTGGCGGAGTGCTTGCGGGTGCTCATTCCCGGCCGTTACCTGGCCATCATCGTCCGCAACGCCTACCAGAACGGGGAATATATCTTTACCCACGCCGATATTGCCCGCCGCGCCAAACAAGAGGGATTCATCCCTAAGGGTGAGATCATCTGGTACCAAGTGGGTACTAGGCTTCGCCCTTACGGTTACCCTTACGCCTATGTCCCCAACATCGCCCACCAGTACATCGTTATCCTCCAAAAGCCGCGCTGAGAGCTAGTCCGAGCCCCAGCCGCTGCCAGTGGCTCCCGCCGTCCATGTACCAAAATGCAAACCCTCAGCGATTGCCAGCACCAATCCTAGGCACCGGCCGGAGCGTCCAAATGCAAACCCTCCCACCAGATCGCAGCCAATCTCGAAACGGGCTGGAGGGAAAATTTGGCTAATGAGAAGGAAATTATGTGAAAAAAGTCGAATAGAGTGTATGCGTGTTTTTTGATAAGTCGAAAAGACACTACACTGCAATCGGAGAGCCACAACCAATGCTAAGTTTTCTAAAGATCTTATTTCCCATCTTGGGCGGTGACTCTTTCCTTAACGGTTTAACTACAGTCTTTAATTCGCTTATAATCGTGTCCTTTTTTGTCTGGGCCGTTTATTACCTCTGGTATAGGCGATGCCAGTGTTCCAAGCCCATTGATCAAGCGTTGAAGGAGCTAGCTGCCTTCGCAGATACACCTTCCAATTTTGAGGAACTGAACGAAAAGCTCAGCAACTGTCTTGGGGAAACTTGGAAGAGTTTTAGGAAAACGTTGGTCGAATCTTCAAGCGATTTGACTGGCCCTCCCTCTCAAATCCTAGGTTGGGGTTTGTGCCGGACGGTGGAGGCCAAACAATTCTTCAACGATTATACTTTAGTGTGGTCAAAGCTCAACTTTCGCTTTTTTTCCTTTGTCCCCAGCCTTTTCACTGGGCTTGGCATCCTGGGTACCTTTGTAGGACTGACCTTGGGCTTGACCCAGGTTGACCTGCATACTGAAGATGTGGAGGTTTTAAAGGAAGGTATCAAGGCCTTGCTCGGCGGGGCGGGTACTGCTTTCAGCACCTCCTTGCTGGGCATATCTTTCTCGTTATTATTTTCTATTGTCGTAGATAAGCTTTGGTTTTCAAGGTCCTTAAGCCAAAAGATTCGGACCCTTCAACAAAAGCTGGACGATTCCTTTCCTATCAAGACGGCGGAGAAATGGCTGGCGGAGGGGTTGCGAGAAGCTAGAGAGCAAACAGCGGAGCTCAAGCGCTTCAATACCGACCTAGCGATTAGTATTGCCTCAGCCCTAGATGAGAAACTGGCTGAAAGATTGACCCCTGCTCTCCAGAACCTGCTGCTGGCCATCCAAGAGCTTACCAGCGCCGGTGCTGCCGAGGTGGCGAAGAGCATCAGGCATAGCGCTGGGGAGGAAATTCGCCACCTGGGCGAAGTCCTAGCTGATGCCAGGAGTACTCTAGAGACCGCTATCACCTCTTCCCTCCAGGTGCAACAGAATATGGCGGAAACCGTGAACGGTCTGCTGGGAGAGATGACGTTGCAGCAGCAGCGCCTTCAGGAACAAACCCAGAATGCCGCCACCAAGTTTATGGCCCAAATGGAAACGCTCATTACCCAAAGCCAAGAACAATTTGGCGCTACCTTGGCTGCAGTTCAAGGCCAGTTAGTTAACCAGGTGAAGACCATGACCGAAAAGATGGCCGCAGTGGTGACCAGCCTCAGTCAGCAATCAGAGGCAGCAGCAGCCAAGTTGCGCCAGGAAGTCGAAAACATGGCCGAGCAGATCGGCCGTAGAATTCAGGAGCTGTTGGCTTGTTATCGCGAGGAACGTATCCGACTGCAAGAGGGAGTGGAGAAGGTAAAGGCATTGCTGGTCCAGGTGGGGCAAGTTATTGCTGAGGCTGAAAGTGCCGCTCGCAGCTTTGCCCAATCGGCGGTGCCCATGCAAGATACTGCCGCGAATCTGCAAACAGCAACAGCCAAGTTGCATGATGCCCAAGAGCAGTGGGTAAGAGCAGGGGCGGAGGTTCTGGCTCAGCTAGGCTGTCAGGTGGACCAGGTGACCAAGGCATCGGATCAGGTACGCCAGAGCCTGGAGGCCACCAGTTCATCCTGGCGCGCCTATGAGAACAAGTTTGGTTCCTTGCGTCAGGACTTAGAAGCTGTCTTTGGGCAGCTGAGCCAAGGCCTTCAGGAATACCGGGAGATAACCGGCGACACCATTCAGAGCTATCTCCGAGAGCTAGATACCCATTTGGATAGGGCAGTCGGTCTTTTGTCATCAGCCATTGAGGAATTGAAAGAGCCGGTTGAGGAGCTCGCCCAAAGCTCAAGCCGCTTGGAGCAGGTAGCCAGCGGCCTCAATCATGCAGCTGCCACTTCCAATTAGTTAATGTAGCGAGGAGAAGATGGAGCTTGATGGTAGATACCCAACCCGAGGAGAATTATTCTCTATCCATAAGCGATCTGATGGCCGGGCTTTTGAGCATCTTTATTCTTACGCTGGTATATTACATGCTCAACTTTTCCCAGGCTACAGCCCAACTTACTCAAAGCGACGCCATCAGAGCCGACATGCTGGAGTCCTTGGAGCGGGAGCTTAAAAACCGAGGCATCGAAGTAAGGGTGGATGCCCAGCATGGTGTTCTCCGGTTGCCCGAGGGAATTCTGTTTGATCTGGGCAAGGCTGACCTTCGGGAAAGCGGACTCAAGGTAATCCGTGTCCTGGGCCCAGTGCTGTATGAGGTTTTAAATCGCAAGGAGTATAAGCAGCAAGTGGAGACAGTGTTTATAGAAGGCCATACTGATAACCTTCCGGTACACAGCGGCCGGTTTCCTTCCAACTGGGAACTCTCGGCTCAGCGGGCCATTAATACCTGGAACTCGCTTTTGGGGACAGAACCGAGGTTGGCTAGCCTTAGGAACAGCCGGGGCGAACCCTTGTTTTCCTGTAGCGGCTATGCCGATACCAGGCCGATTAGGCCCAATGACACCCCTGAGGGGAGACAGGAGAATAGGCGGATTGACCTTAGGTTTTCCTTGGCTCCACCTCGAAGGGGTCAGGGATCAGAGAAGGCTCTTGGACAAGTATTGATGCGGGGCTACACCCAAGGCCAGGTAAAGGACTGAGGTAGGCCAAAGTGGATGCCTTTTTCGAGCGGTTTTGCCACGAACTAAAACTCTCCTTGACTCTCCGTGTTGATCGCTGGCCTAAGCCTGCCAAGCTGGCTAAAAGAGTCTCCACTTTAGAGCAAAAGCATGATCCCGCCCCCACTCGGCCTGAACCTCGCGACCTAGAACAATTACGGCAATTCATCCTTCGCCTATGGACCGGGCAGGGATGGCAGGGACTGAAACAATTTCCTGCCCGACACTTGGATAAAGTACCCTGGATTCTTTACTGGGGGGATGCAGATTCCATTGTGGCTCGAAATGGTCTTCTTGAGGCAATACTCCAACTGTTGGCTCCCCGTTGGAAAACCTGTTTAAAACCTCTCATTCACGTTTACTTGCTTTACTATAACCCCGATCTGCCTGGAAACGATAGGTTAAGGAGTTTCATCTTGGAGCATCTATCAGGGCAGAAACTTTCCCAGCCCTCCCTAAGGCGGTGGAAAGAGCGGGCAGCGCTTTTGTTTGCTCCCAACGCGCCGCTCAACGCTGGCCGGTGGCTGATCCAGGGTACGCCAGAAAAGGTACCGGAAGCACTAGTTGATTTAGGGTTGTCAGGGGAGCTTGCTGTAGGAAACTTTCTAAGGCAGGCGGTGAGAGAGGCGCTGGCGGAGATGGTGCGTTACTTGCCTGCTAAACTAGAGAGCCTCTCACCTTTACTGGAGCTTCCTGACCGACCGTCCCAATGTCGCTTTCCCGAGTTGGTGGCAGAGGCCGCCGACTCCATCATCCCGGCCGCAGATGCTATCGCTACACTGGAGCAACAGGAGTATCTACGCCGTTTCTTCCTTCGCCACTTGAGTGATCCTCGGCTAGGAGCTGGTGCCACTCGATGGAGTGAAGTGAGTGCTGAGGCCAAGGCTATCTTCATCCGCTGGCTATCTCGGCAGGATCTGGAACTTTTCTTTGGCGTGGTAGACAGGTCGGCCTATGATCGCCAGTGGATGTACCGTCGTGCTTTTTGGGAGACTTATCTTCCCTATATGGAGGAGACTTGGGTGGCTTTGGGGCCGTTGGGGGAGCGAGTACTTCGGCGGCTAAACCTTCCCCGTGAGTATCATTACGGGAGGTTAGTAGGCGGAAGTCATGAGCAAAGCGTCTTTATGATCCGGATGCGAGGCTATGTGTTCGTAGAATGGAGCAATAACGGTCCCCTGCGGATATGGAAGCAGGAGGCTTTTCCTCTAAGATTTGGCCAACCGGAGTACAGCGCCACTGAGATCAGGTGGTCTAACGAGCATGAACGGATAGTGCACGCATCGCCCGGAACTTACTCTTGGCAGCGGAGGGCGAGGGAATGGATACAGGTCAACTTGGGTATTACCCCTAAAGGATCATATGAACTTACCTAGGCTATCAAGCTTGGGCAGGAGGGGAGGCCATGGGTCGCCGGCTAGAAGTTGGGTGGACGGTAAGCCAAGCTGGGTTTTGGTTTTCGACCTATGAGGATGGCATACCTGTATGCACCTGCGATTATTTCGGTCGGGCTAGTTTGGATCCGGCCTCGGCCGACACAGTAGCTTTACAAATCCTAGAAGAACTGGTTAGTGAAGAATCAGCGCGTTGCCATGGTGATAGGGTCTTAGTGCCGCATGCTACTATAGCTCACTTGCCGGAGGAAGAGCGAGCAGGCCTTAACTTACCCGGCGCCTTTCCCTTTACAATCGAGCTCCGGGCGGTGGGGATAATGAGCGATCGCAATTTTAGTTATCACTACCGCTTTCTCAATGGCGATGGCACCCCGTTCGTAAATCCGCGCCGGCGGGGGGCTTTCCTAGAGATTACGCCCAACCGCACTTATCTTTTGGTGGGGGACCAGTATGAGCTTTTGGAAGCCGTGGATGCTTTTAATTCTGCTGTCGGCGAAAGTGGGGGAGAAAGCTCAAGCCAGGTTGTCCAGAGAAATCTACTTGCGTTTTCCCACATTAAGGGCCTTAGCCAGCGAGTCGGAGCTGAGCTCGACACCTACCTTAACCAGGAGCAAGTAGTGGTGCCTACCAAGATCCGCCTGGAACTTAAGCGGTTGGAGGACGATACCCTGGAAATCATTCCTATTCTCTGTACTGACGAACCTGAAGAAGGGCCCAACGGCAACGCTGCTGGTATCCGTCCGGTCTTAGATAGTACCCGGACCGATAATTGGGTGAGGATCCTAGACCGCTTTAGCGAAGTCCGAGATGTTTATGCCCTCCCCGGGGGACTGAGGGTAGTTCTAGGTCAGGAGCAAAAAGCTGCTTTGAGCCAGGTCAAGCGTTACCGCCGGGTGTCAGGAAAAGAGAAACAAGCCATCATTGAGGCACCGCAGCACTTCTTTGATCCCGGTGTAGTGGACTTGGATGGTTTTAGCGAGCGGGTAATTGAAGTGGGCGAGTACAAGCCCCGGGTGTTCCCGTTCCTTCGCCCGGTTAGGGAAGCCTGGCTCCCTCCTGAAACCGGCATCATGCTGGATGATGAGCCCATTACCATTGCTCCCGAGGACAGGCAGCAAATCTGCGAGCAGATCGAAAAAGCCATATCCGACGGAGTCACGGAAATTGAGTTTAAGGGGAAAAGAATACCAGCCAACCAGGATACCTTGTGCGCTTTGAAGGATTTAGAGCCAATTGGGAATATGTTCGGAGAAGCCAAGGGCAGCCTAGCCTCAGCTAAGCTTCCTCCCACTGTGCTGGTAATCAAGGACAATTATGATGAGGCCAGCCTCTACGCCGCTGGTCGCCCGGCCGATGGGTGGGCCGAAGTTAGGCCGGGTTCAGTGGGCTTACCTTCAGGGCTAAGGGAAGACGTCAAACTACTCGAACACCAAGAGCAGGGGTTGTACTGGTTAGAGCGTTTGTGGAAGCAGGGAGCCAAGGGGGCGCTGTTGGCTGATGACATGGGCCTGGGAAAGACTTTACAAACCCTAGCTTTTCTCCTATGGGTAAAAGAACTGATGACAGAGGGATACTTACTTCCTAAGCCCATGCTAGTTGTAGCACCGGTAGTTTTGCTCAAGAATTGGGCTCAAGAGTACCGCCGGTTCTGTGAGCCGGTGTTTCCAAGGTTCTATGAGCTCCATGGGGCGGGGCTACAGCAATTCAAAAACCGGGAACTAGCTCGCGACTTGAACATTCGTCAGGAGATCGACATTCGTAGCAAAGACCAACTGGAGGAAATCATCGCTCGAGGCCGAGGGCTCTTGCTGGATTACCAGCGGCTGCAGCAGGCAGATTTGGTGCTGACTACCTACGAAGCGGTACGGGACTACCAATTTTCTTTAGGGCAAGTTGATTGGTCAGTCATGGTGCTGGATGAGGCCCAAAAGATCAAGACCCCGACTGCCCTTGTGACTTGTGCGGCTAAGGCAATGAAATACGACTTCGGCATTGCTTTGACCGGGACCCCGGTTGAGAATAGTCTAGTTGATCTTTGGAGCATTATGGATTTCGTCCAGCCAGGGCACCTTGGTACCCTCAAGGAGTTTGGCCGTGAGTACCACAATCCGTTGGCACAACCCAATACCAACCGGATGCAACTGGGGCGAAAACTAAAAGCCAAGATCGACGGGCTTTTACTGCGGCGCTTGAAGGAGGAGAAGCTTCCTGGCTTACCGGAGAAACGTGTGCAAACCTACCCGATTGAGATGCCACCCCAGCAGCTAAAGGCCTATTTAGACGTGATCAATCGCGCCCGCGGGTCAGCTTTTGATTCTTCCGGCAGGAGTCGGAATGACCTCGTTTTCAAGGTTATTGCCGAGCTGCGCGATGTCTCGTTACATCCGTTCCTACTTTACTTAAACGAGCGAGCTTGGGCTGAGTACGATGATCAGGAAATCATTCAGGCCTCGGCACGGCTGATAAAGACTATGGAACTCTTGGACTTGATTTGCCACCGGGGGGAGAAAGCAATTATCTATCTCGGCAACCGGCGGATGCAACGAGTGCTGCAGAGGCTGATCGGTCGCCGGTTTAATCTTCACCCTTTCATCATCAATGGTGAGGTAGCTGGGGGAAAGCGGCAGGAAGCTGTTGACCAGTTTCAGCGAGAGGAAGGATTTAACCTGATCATTATGTCGCCGCAGGCATCAGGGGTAGGGCTCAACGTCACCGCTGCCAACCATGTCATCCATCTGGCTAGGGAATGGAATCCAGCCAAGGAAGACCAAGCTACTGACCGGGTCTACCGAATTGGCCAAAGGCGCCCAGTGTACATCCACATCCCGCTGGCAGTTCACCCTGCCTTCGACAATGAAATCTGTCAGGGAACCTTTGATGTGAAACTAGACCGGCTATTGGAACACAAGCGTCTGCTAAGCCATAGCGTCTTGATGCCCCCGGCTTTGGAAGAGGAAGAGCTGCAGAAATGGGGCGAGGATCTGCTACGGGATAGCTTGAAAGTTGTTGAAGGTGCAGCTGCGGCAGAAGTGTCCAGGGAGCCACTAGGCATCAAAGATTTGGATGTCATGACCCCGCAGCTGTTTAAGGTGGCAGTGGCTGGCTTGTATCGGCGGATGGGCTTTGAGGTTGAACATACCCCGGCGGTTAAGAATCTGGGGGCGGATCTAGTAGCCTTGGCCGGCATCCAGGGACGGGAGTCTTTTTTAATTAGATGTCAACAAACTACTAGTCCATATACTCCTATGGGTACGAAAGGGGTGGAGGAGATACTGGGTGGTTTGCTGGCTTACCGGCAAAAGTATTCGGCCTTGCTCACCCCGGTGGTAGTAACCAATGCCACTGAGTATAGCGAAACCGCTCGGCGCCGAGCGTGGGATTGTAAAGTGCAGCTAATAACCAGGGAACGGTTGGAGGAACTGCTCAAACGGTACCCTGTCTACAGCGCTGACATAATGGGCTCTTGATTGGCCATGAAAGAACTTTGAAGCGGCCTGGTTGGCTGCCTTTATCCAATGGCCAAGCTGGCTCCGTATTAAACCCTCATCTCCGAGGCAACCTAAGGCAGAAAGGCAAGGAGGTGAGGAACGGTGCCGCATCAACTGGCCGCTCATGAGATTCTGGAAGCCCATGAAGTGCTCTCGGCCAAGACCCTCTGCATGTCCAAGCAAATGGATTATCTCAATCGGGCTCGGGACCCGGAGCTGAAGGATCTGATCCAGAGGGGGCTGAACGAAGGCCGGCAGATGATCACCCAGCTACAGCAAAGTCTTACGTAGAGCTGGTTTGCCCCGGTGGGTAGCCAGCCTGGATCGGGCTGGCGGGCGGCGGGTAGCCGGGGTGGAGCTCAGCTGACCGCTGGCACCAAAATGATCGGAGACTGGCCTGAAAACCGAGCCTGAAAAGAAAGGAGCTGTTAACGAACATTGATCGATGATCGGGTAATTACCCTTGACCTTTTGGCTGACGCCAAGGAAGAAGTTTCGGCTTATGCTCGGGCCTGCAATGAGGCAGCAACGCCGGAGCTGCGCCAGATCCTGGCCCGGCAGCTGCAGCAGGCCGAGCAAGCCCAGCAGCGCATCTTCCAGTTTGCCAAGCAAAAGGGTTATTACAATCCTTACGATGCTCCAGAGCAGCTATTGGCCAATGACCTACGCCAAGCTGGCCAACTGCTGCAGCAGATTAACCAACAATTGTAGCCTCTTTGGCCCGGCCGTTTCCACCGGGCAGGTGGACGGAGCCAACGTCTAAACCAGGGTGGGAAGCTAGCAAAAGCTTATCCCACCTTTCTATTTTTAGCATGTGGCCCGATGGCATGGATCGGCAGAAAACCGTTGGAGTACCGGGTATAATCTAAATTCTCTGGTAGGGTCAAGGGATAGCAAGGGTACGGGGCAACTGGCACGCGACTGAAGGCTGATCTATGAGCCACGGTTGGCTAAGAGGTCAAGACCTCTATTTGCTCGCGGGTAAGGGCGCCGTTGTGCAAGGCGGTGGCCACCAGAGATTACTCAAAAAGGGCTTGGCCACTTCGATGAGAGCCCGGTGGCGCAGGCGTGGGGCGTCAATCTCTTTGTTTGGTAACCGCGAGGTTACATTGGCCAATAGGGCGGCTAGGAGAAATTACCTCAGCTTGGAACCCATGGCTCCTTCCATCAATATCATAAAGAAGAAGGAGGTGGGCACGGTGTTTTCAGATACCAAGGAAAGCGTTGGCAAGATTACAGTGAAAATGTCGGGCTCGGAAGCCAGGGCAGCCGCGAAAAAAGAGCCGGTGGCCCAGGCAGGGCAGACTGCTGTCGATGAGGCTGAGGCTCAGTATTATGATTGGAAACTAGCTCGAGCTTATGTTCCTTTCCAGAAGTACCGGGAGCGATATGACCCCATGAAGGGCCTCATGCGCGGTACCATCTTTCCCGAGTTAGATATGCCCTATGTTCCGCGGGAGCGCTAACTGGCAATTGGCCTTCGAGTGGGCCTTGGGCAGATTAGACCTGGAGTTATTACCCAGTATGGCTAGCCCGATTGGGAGCTAGCTGAGGCAGTCGAAGGAGGGAGGTAAATTGGACGGTCGGCAAAAGGAATTGCTAAAAGAAATCATGGCTCTAGGTTTTACAGCCATAGATTTTCACCTATATTTAGACACCCATCCCGAGGATGCTCGGGCTTTAAATGATTATGCGGCCATTGCCGAGGAGTTGCGCCGGGTGACCCGGCAATACGAAGAGCGCTACGGCCCGCTCACCTTGATGAGTCCATATGCGGCCCAGGAACGGTGGCGCTGGGTTGAAGAGCCCTGGCCCTGGGAGATCACGTTCTAGTTCTGGACTTGGCGTTTCATACCCTAGGCGGCGAGCACTGTGTCATTCACGTGAACCGATGCCAGCTGGATTCGGCCTGCATTAGGACAGCGATAGCCTGGCATCCTGCTGCTCGCGTGAGCTGATCCCGGTTGCCCTGCCTTGCCGGGCGCCTAGACCTGGACAATTGTACAGTCGGATATTAGGCGTTTATTGAAAGGAGGTACGAGCCATGTGGGTATACGAAAAGCGGCTGGAATACCCTATCCGGGTAGGGCGGCCCAACCCCCGGTTGGCCAAAGAAATTATCACTCAGTACGGTGGGCCCGATGGGGAACTGGCGGCCTCCCTGCGTTACCTGACCCAGCGCTACACCATGCCTTTACCCAAAGCTAAGGCGGTGCTGACTGACATTGGCACCGAAGAGCTGGCGCATATGGAAATCATTGCTAGCCTGGTCTACAACTTGATCAAGGATGCTTCTGTGGAGGAGATCAAGCGGGCGGGAATGGACGGCTATTACGCCGATCACGATAAAGCCCTGTACTTTGTCAATGCCGAGGGCGCCCCTTGGGTGGCTTCTTATATCCAATCCAAGGGTGATCCGGTAACTGATTTGCACGAGGATATGGCGGCGGAGCAGAAGGCCCGCTCTACTTATGAGTGGCTGATCAACCTTTCCGATGATCCCGATGTGACCGACGCCTTGAAATTCCTGCGCGAGCGCGAGATAGTTCATTACCAACGATTTGGCGAGACTCTGCAGTACGTTTACGAGTGGCAGAACTCGAAAAAGTACTACTAGCACCTGGCCTAAGAAGAAGGGTTGACCGCAAACGCTCAATAGTGAGGCGGTACCAGGGACACCAGGCGCACGCGTCCTTAATTAGAGCTCCAAGGTTAGTGGGCAAGACTTCACGGTTGCCCTAGCTTGGAGCTCTTGGCTTTCCGGGGTCGCTTAGCTTGTACCATAGTACCATTTCCTCCGCCAAGGGTCGACCAGCTGGTTGCAGCTATCTGAAATACAGGCTGTCATTTTATCAACTTGCTGCCGAGATGCGGAGGCGCTTAATAGAATTGGGATGTTGGCCGTGATATGATCGGGCTGGGAGGGAGCGATTACTTGGGTGATACTGTTCGGCTGCCACCGATCCTGGCTATGGCAATTTGGTTTCCCGGGCAGTTAATCTCGGGGTTGATTGTGCCATGGGCTTCAGCGGAACGATCGGTGTTGCTCAACACAAGCACTTTTCTTTCTGAACGGATGATTGTGTACTATGGATGGATCCTAATAATACAATGGGAGCATGTGCCAACTCCGCGGTGCAGGATACGCGTAAAGTATTTGGAGACTACGGTGGAGTAGATACATATTCGATGCAGGGAAATGCCAGCATTAAGCTGGTTCCAGCAGCTTATGGTACCTATTAGATTAAAAATAGATGTCATATAGGAAGGAGGCCGTTTTTCTGGTGGCCGTCTATTGCTGCTATACCCCTGGAGAACTGCCCGAAGCATCCAGGTAGACTTTGCCACCTTCGATCAGACCAGCCTTCCGGCAAGTCCTGGCTACCCTCGAGAAGAACTCTCAGTAAACCTGTTTGCCGAACCGCCGTCTCGCTTTGCAGAGGATCCTGTGGTCCGGAGGACATTCATCGATGCCATACCCTATGAACCACATGAAGGTGAGGTTGAGTCAGATGGATCTTAGTGGCAAGATTGGAATAATAGGAAGGTATTGCCCCGTAACAGCCCCGCAGAGATTCAAGCTCTTCCGGCCCGGCCTGACGGGCCGTTAGCAATTCTTGGATCGTTGGCGCTTCCCGTAATTGCTGCCCAGGATATGGAAGGCTGCAATGAAAGCGGCGATGGCTTTGGCGGGAACGCCAGTCCGCTTGGCCAGGAGCTTTACCAGGGGATCCGAAGTCAGGGAACGGTAGCAGGCCGGGGGCAGGGGGGCGGTCACCCTTGTGATACCTACAAGTTCGTCCAGCGAGACGCCGAAAATTTCGCTCAGCCTCACCAAGGTGTCCAGGCTCGGTTGCTTCGCTCCGCGTTCCCAGTTGGCAACGGTTGAGCGCTCCACCCCGGCCATCTCCGCCAGGTCGTTCTGTCGAAGGTGCATCTGTTCCCGCAACCTCTTTAACGTTTCCCCGAACCGATTCATGCCACCGCCCCCAAAGGTTTCTGGTAGAAACTCTATACTGTTTCTTGCTTTCTTGACAAGTTTCTACTAGAAGACATATAATGTTCCTTAAAGACACATAATTACACAACTTGAAAAGGAGATGCAGAAAATGCGGCTTGCCTTGCGCCAAGCACGATTGCGGGCCAGTTTGACCCAGGCCGAGCTCGCCTGCCGGGCAGGGCTCAGCCGTGCCGCGTATACCAACATCGAAAAAGGGTACAGGTACCCCTCGCTGGCCGCGGCGCTCCGCATCGCCTGCGTCCTGAACGAGCCCGTTGAAGAGCTTTTCGCGGACGAGCCCATCGATGACCGGCCCGCGAAAGCAGCCTCAGGGGCGTCGGGTCCGGCGTGAACCAGCTGGCGCTTCCCGGTGCCGCCAGAGGTAGATATTGCCAGTTTTCCGGAGGCTGTGCCTCACAAGACTGCTGCGCCTGAGGGGTTGCATGAGGTATCTGGCGCAGCTGCGATGGCAGTGGCGGCCTGCGCTGGCGTGAACGCCGAAGAGGTTCCGGTGGCCCCGGAGGCGAGAAGTCTTGTGCCTTCGGCACAAATACTTGCCATTAACTGCCAGGGAGGTGGTTCCCTTTTTGTAGACCTCACACCAATTATATAAGGGGGTGGTGTGGCAGATTATACGTTCCCGCACGCAGGTTGGGCCAGCAAGTACGGAGTGGTGAGATGGGGCAATGCTGAAACTGGGTATGTGTTTCCCGTGGTCCGAGCACAAAAGAGCACGCGTGTATCCCTTTTGGAAGGTTGGGAGGGCCGGCAGGTATGGCTAAATTGGGGCCCTCTAGCTACCATGTCTTTGCCCATGGTGGCCATGGGCGGCAGATCTTGAGCGCTGCAGCGCTAATATTCGCAAACTGCTAACGGGGGTGAACAAATGCTGAGCGATTACGTTTTGGCGAAATCCCTGGATGAGGCCCTTGAGGCTCTACGGGGAGGCAACGCGAGGGTTGTGGCCGGAGGGACGGATTTGTGGTTGGATTTGAAGTCGGGCAAAGTATCTGTTGACACGCTGGTCAGCATCAGCGGCATAAGTGAGTTAAAGGAAATCTCTATGTGCGATGGTAGGATACGTATCGGCGCGGCCGT
>JACIYF010000038.1 GCA_014360065.1 Clostridia bacterium
GCTTACTTTACTTGGATGGTGGCAATCACCTTGGGTTCCATACCCTTGAACTGGGCCACTACCACTTGGTGGGCGCCATCGCCGTTACCTGAAAAGCTAAAGGTATTGGCGATTCCCTTGAAATCCTTGATGTCCATTAGAGCCTTCTGAATGTCCTCCGGCTTAGTGCTGTTGGCCTTCTCGATGGCCGCCTTTAAGAGGTAGACCGCATCATAGGCTGCACTGGCATGGAAATCCGGATCCATGTGGAACTTGTCGCGGTACTTCTTGCACCACTCCTGGACCCTAGGATCAGTGCTCTGAGTGGGTATCCCGTCTACGATGGCATAGTTACCATCCGTGGCCCCGCCGGCCAAGTTGATGGTAGCCGGCATAGCTGCCCCTGGGGACAGGACGATGGGCAGGTTGATGCCCAGCTGCTTGTTCTGGCGCTGGATGGTAGCCGATTGAGCGGGATGGCCCCAGTCAATAATTACTTCAGCGCCCTTGTTCTTGAGCGAGGTTAGCTGGGCAGAAAGATCCTTATCCTGGGAGTTATAGCCTTCCACCCCTACCACCGTGGCTCCCAGTTTCTGCAAGGTCTGAACGATAATATCTTTGCCGCCTACACCAAACTCGTCCGTGTCGTGGGTGACGCCGACTTTGGTCTTCTTCAGATTTTCCACGGCAAATTTGGCTGCCGCCTCAGCAGCAATGGCATCGCTAGGCCGCATCCGTATATACCAGGGGTAGTTGTCAGTCAGCTTGGCATTGGTGCCTTCTCCGAATACCACCACGTGCTTCTTTTCCACAATCGGCTTGACCGCAAAATGCTGCGGGCTCAGGTCCGGCCCAATGATGGCGCAAACATGATACTGATCAATAAGCTTGTTATAAGCATTCACCGCCGCCGTATTGGTGTTAGCAGAATCTTCACGGAAAAACTCGATTTGCTGTCCGTTGATACCGCCGCTGGCGTTGATTTCATCCACTGCCATTTGCGCCCCATCGCGCAGGTACTGCCCGACGATGGTGTATTCCCCGGTCAGGGCTGTGGCCAAGCCAACAGGAATCTTGCCTTTTCCGCCACCGGTACTACCGCCTCCGCCACATCCGGCCGCCAGGACAGTCACGGCCAAAAGCAGTCCACAAGCAACCAACAGTTTTGCTCGCCTAGACATCAATTGAACCCTCCCATATACCTTAGCTTTGCGTTGGTTCTGCCTCCCTGTAACTGCATGCCAACTTGATCCCCACCACTTCTTGCTCCCGTATCTAGCGCCTTTTGCCACCACCTCCCCGGTAGGCAAGAAAACCAGCGTGTTGCATAATTGACAACTATGTTGAAACGCTAGCCACTCTCTTCCCTCATTACCACAGTAGACAGGGAAGTAGGCTCCGGCTCTCCCACCTCTTACGGCTCGCCCTCTCCCTTGTCACCATAGTAGGCAGAGAAGCGTTTTACGCTATCCATAGGTTTGTTATCGTGAACCTAGGTTCCAAGGATATCCATCTCTATACTGCCGAATAACTTTGGATGCCACCGGCTCCTGGCCAGTCCTCCTATTAACCCGGGTCGTAGCCAAGCCGCAAGGAAATTTTGCTAGCAGCGGCCTTCACTTGTTCCGCCAGATCCGGAAATCTGTCCAGCGGCATTCGGGATGAGGGGCCGGAAATGCTGACTGCTCCTACAATGACTCCCTTATGGTTACGGATGGGAGCAGCCACACACCGCACACCCTCTTCGTTCTCTTCATCATCTGTAGCAAAGCCCTGCTCCCTCACCTGCTCCAGATGCCGCTCTAACTGCTCCCAATCAGAAATGGTCTGGCTGGTACGCCGTACCAGAGTATTCCCCAAGAGCTTTCGCCTAGTTTCCTGATCAAGTTCCGAGATCAGAACC
This sequence comes from Clostridia bacterium, assembly GCA_014360065.1. Lineage (NCBI taxonomy): Bacteria > Bacillati > Bacillota > Clostridia > Clostridia bacterium. The sequence goes on from JACIYF010000038.1 coordinate 1,883, forward strand.
TTTCCGGAAGCACTGGAATGCAGAGGTTTTCTTAATCCCACCCAGGACCACAGGCGTACCGAATGGGGGCACTCCACCTTGTCGATGTACACAGTCTCCCCCCGGTCTCGGATGGTCAAGTGTACGGTTTCTCCCACCTCTTGCGCCAGTTGGTGCAAAAACGGTGCAGCAACCGATTTCAGCTCCATTTGCTGCATTACTAGATTCCCTAGCTCAAATAGCTTCAAGCCCAAGCGGTACTTGCCGGAACCTGGTATTTGCTCAAGAAATCCACATTGCTCCAGAGTAGATACCAGCCCATACGTAGTGCTCTTGTTTAGCCCTACTTTTTGAGCTAGCTCGGTAATCCCCATCGCCGGTGCTTGGTCATCAAAGGCGACTAGTATTTGCACTGCCCGTTTAACCGATTGGACCACTAGCCCCTTCTTCTTTCCGGCCAAGCCCTTTCCCCTTTTCGAACAAGTCCTTAAGATCAACAAGCCTGACACTAGTTGGTCTATAGCGCTTAAGTATTTGAATTTGACATTACCAAATCTCGTTTGACAATCTTTAAAATACGACAGCAGGGTGCCAATTCCTTCTCAACTGATAATAAAAAATTTAACCCGAGCCAAACTTCCTAAAATATTGCCCCAGTGCCCTTCAGGCCTGAGCTGATCAGGTCGATGCACTATGGATATAGAGTTATAATAGTAGCAGCTAGACCATGGTAAGGCAGGGAACGAAGATGCCATGGCAGATCGGCATGGTAAACAGGAGCAGAATGGGCGGCCAAGGCCAGGTGACAGCTGCTCGCACCAACCCACCCCGGGCGAGCGGCCTTGGGTCGTTTGCTGCTTTGTTTCGCCAAGCAGAAGCTCGGTGGGGGCTGCCAACCGGGTTGGTGGAAGCGGTTGCCAAGGCCGAATCCGGGTTTAACCCGAAAGCGGTGTCCCGGGCCGGAGCTCTCGGGCTGATGCAGCTCATGCCCAGCACCGCCCGAAGCCTGGGGGTGTCCGATCCTCTGGATCCAGCTCAGAATGTGGAAGGCGGAGCCCGTTATCTGCGGGAGCTGCTGGATCGGTTTGACGGCAACTTAGCCCTGGCTCTGGCGGCTTACAACGCTGGTCCAGGGGCAGTGGCTCGTTTTGGCGGGATCCCTCCTTACAAGGAAACCCAAGCTTACGTAAATCGGGTACTCACCTACATGCAAGAGGGCAGTGAAATCAGCGCCGACCAGGGCAGCCTAGATAGTAGCCGGGACAGTGCTCCAGGCAGCGCTCTCGATAGCGTCGCAGCAGGGAGCCAGGCGCCAGCTGATCTCTCAGGTCAGGTGCAAGGCGCTGCTGGCGCCGGCGCAAACACTATGGATGCCGTCCTCGCTGCCGCCATTCGCATTTATGCCGAAAATGCCCTGCAAAGGGCGGCCATCAGCATCGGCCAGGATTCAGAAACTGAAAGCCCGGACCAAAAAGCCTAACTGCCTGGCCCGGGCTTAACCTACCGCCCCCTGACAGGATTCAATTTCTCAATAACCCCCAAGGGGACTAACCGGCCAATTAGTCTTCCCTCTTGCTGCGCCTTATTCCGCAGCTCCTCATCACCCATTCCCTCATAAGAAGTGCCGCCGACATCCGCAAAATCATCTCCAGCAGCATAACATTACGCCTTTACGATAACTAGTGGGATATCCTTGCCTACGAGAATGCTTACTTGCCCAAAGCCTCTAACGAAGATACTTCTTCTTCGGCCAGTAAGAGGCATAACCATCGCTGTTCCTCGGCAAATTCCTGCTCAAGAGAGAAGATTCTTGAATTCGTCAATAGTTATTCCAGCTTGTTCCAGTATACCTTTCAAGAGTTTTGGCTTCAGGATTTCACCGGAATGCACAGGAACAGTAACCAAGCTTTTAGCACCTGGTTTTCGTAAGTGGTGGTGGCTGCCCTGTATTCTTACCACCACAAAGCCTCCCCTCTTTAACGCACTAACCACTTCCTTACCTGTAACCCTGGGCAGCCTGCTCATGAGGCTATCTCTACCTGCACTTCGGCTACTTCAACGTCTTTAGTGGGCAGGGGTAAACCTTCCTCGGCTAAAGCCGCAAGGTGGCCAGCTATAGCCTCTTTTGCCCTTTCCAGGGCCTCTTCAACGGTGTCGCCTTGGGTGAAGCACCCGGGCAAAGCAGGGACGGAAACAACATATCCCTGCCCTTCTTCGTCCCATTCGAGGATGACTTTGTACCTGTAAAGCATTTCATAACCTCCCGGGTAACATTACAGTCCTTACATAGTATGCCTTAGTCGAGTAAGATTTACCTTTTCTCCAGGCAAAATCCTGCTCAACCGTGAGAACAGGCTCAAATCTGGCGCCGACTCGCTGGCTTGGGCACCAATCGGGCACCAACTGAACCGGGTGTGTTTTGCGTCGTGAAACATACCAAATCAAGTTCCGAGGTCATACCAAATCGTCGCCACGCGGCCGTTCAATAATCATCGGGGGAACACCTGCTACTTCGGCCAGGAGGTTGGCATACTCGATCAGTACCTGACGAACTTCGTTTAGAACTTGCCGCAACTCCTCGCTCTTTTCCCACTGTCTTTCCCATTCTAACATGGAGATAGAAGCCGGTCTTGAGCTCTCATAATCAAGGAGTAGAGGGTGCCATTTAGCCAGCACTGGACGAAGCACCGTGTTAAGAATCGCTACTGCCAAATAACCAAATGAGAGATTCTCCTTGCCCTTGGGCTGGGCCACAGAAGGGCCATAATCGCGTAAAATCTTCCTGGTGGTATCGAACAACGAGTACAGCGAAGACAAGGCCTCCCGCAAAAGGCCCTCCTGTGGCAATAATTCGGCCACGGAAATACGGGTAATCAGTTCAACGTACATTTCCCACGCAGCCCGTTTCTCTGATTCGTCGGGCTGCCATGTACCTTCGATATTCCCGATAAAGGGTAACTTTAGGTTAACCTTCACGTTAGTAACTTTCATGACCACCCCCTCCTTCCAAGGCTAGTCTTGCCTTACTATATCATATTCATTCTTAGTCCCTTACCGAAGAACATCTTCGCAAAATGGGAAGAAAGTCAAGTGGCAGCCTTTGGTTCTACTCGTCCGGATAAGGTATTTTTATTCACAGTGTCTATTATACTTAAATCTTTCCCTGGGATTAACAATTAGATGGGCCCTGCTGGTACGGGCCTGAAAGGCATCGTCAATCCACGCCGCCAAGGTATCCTTGCTAGTCGGATAGTCGATTACCCTTGCGTAGCAATCTTCTTGTTCCTCATTCTGCTTTAGATTTTTGTTCAAGCGATCAGGGTAACCGTTGTTCTTATAACTGGGCAACTTAACTCCCAGCAACCCGTTTGGAGTAACCTTCTCGCCATGCCGGAGGGATGCCTGGATTTCCCAATCCACGTACCGCCGTGCCCAAGTACATCTACCGATTAAGACGATGGTGACTGTGGAATCTTTCAGGTAGAGTTCCCGAATCCGCCGCATTACATAATCAGTGTCATCGCTGTCAATAATGTCCTGTTCCATAACCCCGAGGGCACGGGTAATAAAGACCTTCCGCTCCTTGTCAAAGGTTGTAATAAAATTATCTACCTCCTTTTGATCGGCATGGTGGTAGGATATGAAAACCTTGTGCCGTATCTCAGCCACTGTAAATACTTCCCCCTTTCGGCTGCTTAAAGTTAAAGCTTATTTGACCTTCTGACCCTGAAATCCATCCTCCTTCTGCTTTCAAGGTTCCACCACCAGGCAGACGAGAAGGCGAGACGAATAGGAACTCCCTTCTGACAGCAATCCCGAATAAACTAGCTCCCGGTGCAGTAACTCCGCCGCCCGGCCATTAATGAGATTGGCGACCATATCAGGAGGCAAACGAGTTTCCGATCGGGACGGGTGGAACCTTGAAATATCTTCAGCGAGCCGCTCCAGATACGGAGCCCGCTCACCGTCCGCACTGATGCCTAGCCGAACTATCCTTTGAGTTATCCGGCCATCTTTGCCTTGAACCGTTACGTGCCACACGGTGACCAAACCGGTCGCCTCGCTGTTGCCTTCCAAGTTCCCGATTAGAGCCCGCTGCTCCGGTAAAAGGGAAGAATACTTGTTAAGCCACGCCTTGATAACAGGGTGCTCAAGACCGAGTAGGTGAAGGTCATCGCGCTGCAAAGCCTTCGTGCGATCAGTCGTGAACAGCAGTTTCCATTCTTTACCGGGTTGGACCAACTCATAAATTCCTTCTTCAAGCTGGCGAAATTCGCCGCCGTCCACGTGGGCCGCCCACTGGGCAAATGCCACCAGCCTGCGCATACCGTGCCCTTTGTCATCAATATTCTTATATTGGCTGAGGTCGAACTTCTCGAGATCCTGAAATAGCTCGAAGACCACTTCCCGGGCTAGATTGGCATTGGCCAGAGCAACTTCGAGTTCCTGCCGGCTCCGTTCAAGCGAGGGATCAAGGATCGCTTCCTGGTAAAGTCGATCGTAACTTAGCCTGCTGCTTAGCTGCCCGAGAACCTGGGCTCGAAAGTCCTCGGCGATCTGGCCCTGCTCATCAATTTTCCCCAGGGTTTTGGCAATCCCCTGAAGTTTCTCCTCCAATAGCAAGAAAATGCGGCCTTCGATGGTATCAGTAGCTACTAAATTGTATACCTGGGCCGTGTGGACCTGCCCGTAACGGTGAATGCGGCCGATGCGTTGCTCAAGGTCCACCGGATTCCAGGGCAGATCGTAGTTGAAAAGTACCCTGGCGAACTGCAGATTAATTCCTTCACGGCCCGCGGCCGTGCACAGGAGCACTTGCGGTCCATTCTGACGACGGAAACGACGCTGGGCCGCCAGCTTTGCACCGTGGTCGCCCCCTTTAAGGACTTCTACTCCTTTGTCGGGGAACGCCCTCTCGATGGCGTCTTTCAAGACCTCTATACTACCCAGATAGGTGGCAAAGACGATGACCTTTTCGCTCGGGTTGACGTGCCACAGTTGCTTTAGAGCATTGAGCAACACGGCAGTTTTGGTTTCCGTCTCGGCCGGAATCTTCTGCAGAAGGTCCCGGATTTTTTGCCTTTCCCTGGGCAGGGCCGCAGTAACCATCCCGGCGGCCGATTCTTCGCTTGTTGTGGCCATAGTCTCAGAGGCCTCGTAGGGTTCAGTGGCCGACGCAAAGGCCACTGCCTCCCTCCACTTCTTTAGCAGTTGGACCCGGGCCTCCGCGAGAAGCTGATCTGCCTGGGCCCGTCCCACCGCGTCTTCGGGAAGCCCATGCATCTCCCGGATGAGAGCCCGAGCCTCCTGCAAGGCCCGATCGCGGCCATCCACATCCAGGAGTTCATCCCGTTCAATGGCCTCCTGGATCGTAAGCATCAACAGGCGTTTCTTGAGGGTGGCCTTGACGGCAGCGAAACTGCTCGCCGCTATCTTTTGGAAAACCGTCATCACAAAACCAAGCGCCCGCCCTTGGTTCCCTTGCTTGGCTGCCAGATTATACCCTTCGCGCAGGTACTCCAGCAGTGCTTCGTAGAAAGCCCGCTCGGGTACGGAAAGGGTAAAACCCTGGGTGTATACCACCCGCCGGGCGAAAAGCGGGCTTCCGTCGGCCGCGCAGGCCTCGGCCTTGGTGCGACGGATTACCACTGCGTTCAAGCGGTGACGGTTCTCGATCATATCCCTTTCATCTTCAAATAAGGCAGGATTTAGAAGCCGTATAAGCATCCAGAAGCGAAAATGATCGCCCTGATGCGGAGTGGCGGACAGTAGCAGAAGGTCGCGGCAGCGATCCCGGAGGGCTTCGGCCAACTTAAAGTTCTCGGTTTTCCTGACCTTCCTGCCGTTCCTGTAAGCGCTCAGGTGATGTGCCTCATCGAAAACCACCACATCCCACGGAGGCGCTTCCAGAAGGCGCCTGACGCGGTCGCATCTCTTCAGGGTGTCGATCGACACAATAAGGCGGTTATGCCTGGCAAAGGCATTTGACTTCCGGTCCGTAACGTCCCCTTCGGCGCCGAACACCTCAAAATCCAGATCAAAGACTTGGTTTAGTTCTTGCTGCCAGTTGTCTACAAGGCCGGCCGGCACAATCACCAGCGCCCGCCTGAGTTCGCCGCGAAAAGCCAATTCTCGTAAGATCAGAGCAGTTTCGATGGTCTTACCTAGCCCCACCTCGTCGGCAATAAGAAACCGCCGGGGTTGGGCATTGGCAATGCGGTGGACCAGGACGATCTGGTGTGGCAGCAGGTCCACCTTGGCTGCGGTTAAGGTGGCAACGCTCTCCAGAAGCGGCAGCTCCACGGCCTCAACTGCCAACCATAACCGCTCTAGGGCGTCGGGTGTGACCGGTTGTAGCCCGGATATCACCCGGTCGGCCCAGCTTTCCACCTCCCGAAGGTCCTCTGCCGGTACCCGGCGCTCGCCGAGGGAGCGGAAAAATACGCGGGCGAACCCGGTAGGCTCAATGCCGACGATGACACCTTCACCCAGATCCGGGTGCATTACCTTCTTCCCCGGCTGCAATTGCTCAAGAGATCCTGGCAACATGGTATCCCACCGTAATCCGTTTACCGGTTTGAGCCTCCTCGCGTACCAATCGGGTAACGTCCAGGGTAGCGCTGCCGTCCCAAAGGGCAAAGGAAAGATGAACTCGCTCGCCGTCCCGTCTCACGAACAAAACTTCTTCGTCGGCAACCGTGACCTCGAAGGAACGCTCCGGGGCGACAAACCCGAACACGAGGCCGCACTGCTCCCACCGGTACTGGAACTCTAGGATCAAGGGCTTGACCCGCTTACGCAGGAAGGCCTCAGCGTCCGCCGGGTCCAGCACCTCCAGAACGGTTTCCAGGCCGCTGACGAGCAAGGTGTTCCTTCCATCCGGGGGCTCGACCGGCCATGCCTTCAACCACCCCAGCGCCTGCCGCAGCGAAACCAGACTGGCGGCCTCGATCAGACGACCAAGAATATACTTATCAAAGACCACGCTAGATCCGCGCCGCAGCCATGCACTGCTGGACATCTCCCTCATGGCACTTCCTCCGCTTCCAAACGGTCAAACAGCGTCATCTGACGGACCCCCTCATTCCTGGTTGGCCTAGCTCGCCAGTGACGAATCAGGTCAAGGGCCAGACGCGCCGCCTGGCGGATGTTGGCATCCAGATCGGTCTCGGCGTACCATTCCAGGATGGCGTCTACAGCTTTCTTGAGCTGAAAAGTATGCCGGTCGAGTTCATCAATGACATTGACCCCGCTACCGGGCTGCGCCGCCCCAATAAGGAAATGGGCCTGATCGAGGTCCGTCTTAATTACCTTGCGGTTGCGGCCTGGTGCGGTAAAATAGCGGAAGCGCTCGGCAACGGGTACCACATGCACCGTAGTTCCCGCGGACCTTATCCACCCCCGCGCCTCGAGGTCATCCTGGGACACGCCGGTGCCGCGCAACATTTTATGCAGGTCGTCCCGCGGAAGGGACGTGCGCCCCTGGAAGATGTATAGAAAGAGCCGGGTGGCGGGCTCGGCCATGTCGGGCGGGCGGCGCCTACCGTTGTCGCCTTCACCATGAAGCAGGTCATCGAGTAGCTGGTTGATGCCCAGGAGGGCCTCCCGGACGGTAAGCACCTGGCCCTCGCCCTTATACACCTGGCCGTAGTGACGGCTGTAAAACTCCAGCGCCTTGCCGCGCAGAACTACGCGTAGATCTGCTTCCGATAGCCCCTTGCCATGGGAGTGCTCAAGCAGGTCTTTGAGTCGCGCGGTTTCCTCCTTCACCCAGCGCCGCATCCGGGCCCAGCTTACCGGTTGCGGGGGTTCGAGGCGCTTGCGACAGACATGGATGATGTCGTACTCGATTTTCTGGCTACCAAACTGCGCCCGCTCGCCCTTGGTCTCGTCGCTACGTATCGGGTATGTGGCAACCAAGATGAACCCCGCGCCGAACAGGGCCTCCAGGACATTTACCCAGGTCTCATCCTCGTTGTGGTGAAAGGTAAAAGCCATGAGGCCCCCGGGTTTAAGGAGGCGGTTGGCCTCAGCCCAACAGGCCATAAGGGTTTGCTGGTAGAATTCGGAGGATGGCTCGGGGCGGTAAAGGGGGTTGCGGTCCTTCTCTTGTAAGTCTGGATCCCCAGTTAGCTCACGTACCCGACCAAGGATGCTGCGGGTAATGATAGGTTCCTTTTCCCATTCCTCCCGGTCATCCGGGTGCTCCACGGGGTTATCCACCGCCTCCAGGGCGTGGGGCGTCCGCTCCGGTTCGAAGTAGGCTCGCTCGGGCAGACCCGCGTACCACCTCAAAAGCGGTATGCGGAGCCAGACGTAAAAGAAGTCGGCCAAGTCGGCATAGAATATGTTGTTGCCAAAGGGCGGATCGGTAATGACGAGATCGAAGGGCTCGCGGCCGAGCATGGACAGGTCGGTAGCAGAAGCGCAATATGTAAGAGATGTACCCAGCACTTGGTCCTCTGTAACCACTCGCCGAGACGTACCATTTCTATCAATGTAAAGCTCCCAAGGCGAAGACTGCCATTGAATACCTTGATTTACCAGTTCTATACAACTAGTCCAACGGCCAGCCCCTATGCTTGTGAAGGGCGATATCTCAGACACTAGCATCTTAGGGTGGAAGTTTGGATTAGAAAAATGTGGGATTGTTTTGTCATAGTCCTTTTGGTAAAAGGAAAACATCGAACAATACCTAATGAACTGCTGGAACGCGCCCAGCGCCTGCTCGCGCACGTCCAGGGGCCACTTTTCCTCCGGGGCCTCGGTGACGGCCCGGAGGAGCTGGGTGTGCACCAAGAGCTGGCGGGGATTGAACATCTTCCACCAGTGGGTATAGCCCCACTGGTCCAGGGCGTCCCTCTTGTGTGTTCTCTCACCGTAAGCTATTTCTTGCCGCGGCCAGTAAGCCGCCAAATCGGCATCCCGGCGCGCCGCCCATTCCTTTTCCGCCTGAGCCAGGCGCCTCAGATCTTCGGCGTCGGGAGCCTTGAAGTACCGCCCGCCGTAGTTATACCCTTCCGCCTCGCACTGCGGGCAGTAGCACTGCAGAGCGTAAACAGCGATAGGCTGGGTTTTACCGAATTCCGCTGTACTATCGAATATCGGCTGCTGCCGTCCGCAGTTATAGCAACTAAAGGTAGCCTTTGACGGCACTGTGCCAACTCGTGTCTGGATCCTGGTGCCGTCGGCCAGGACGATTGCGCGCGGCAGGCCGTATTTTTTGCGGTCGACAGTTTCTTCTTCTGTTTCGTCCCCGGTGTCCTCCGGAATTTCTTCTTCTCCTTCCTCTTGGGCAAGTCTCTCCTCTTCAGTAAGCTTGATCCGGCCCCGCACTTCAATAAGCCTCAGGCCTTCCAGCCGCTTCTCGAGCCAAGCGATGGTCGCCTCGGGGTCGGCCCCGGCGTAGCCCCCCATTTCCTTCCCGTGGTCCCAACCGCCGGTGCCCTGGAACCAGTTCGGATGAATTAGAAGGTACATGTAGACGGGGCGGGTCCAGATCCCGAAGTCCTTTTTCTTCAGGTCGCTGACCCGCCTCGACCTGGCATGGCGGCAAAGGACCTCCTTGACCTTGTTGCCGGCAAAGGCACTGCACTTTGGGCACCGCAGGCCCGGCTCGTGATCCACGAGAGCAAGGAGTTCCCCTACCCGGCCGAACCGCTCCTTGGCATTACCCTTGGAATAGTCGTTCAGTAAACGGGCAAAAGCCTGAGTAGTTTCGGTAAAGCTCGGCTCGGTATCGAGCACCACCCGTTCGGTGCCGGGGGCCAAGCGGGTTTCGCCCAGTTCCACGTTAAAGGTGTGGCCGCAGGAGGGGCAGGTCGTTTCGATATAGGCAGTGGTCAGTTTCTTCTCAGCGATAACCGGGTTTTTGAAAACCGGGGTGCGGTGGCCGCAATCCCGGCTCTGGCACGGCCCGTGCTTGGCCCAGAAGGTGTAGATAACCTCGGGGCCCTCCCAGCGGTAACGCTTCCGCTCTTCCGGAGAAAGGTTAAGGGGATCGACGTCGGCAGTTTTTCCGGTTTCCGTATCTATCCAGCGGCCCTGGTGCCCACGCGGACAAGCAGTAACATAAAAAGGCTGGACGAGGGGCTTGACCTCCGCTTCAATGTGATCAAAGAAGGCCTTGACCTGTCCGGGGTCGCTGCAAGCGAGTTCATTTTTGGTAACAAACCAGGCCACAGGGTTAAGGTCTACGCCCGCCACCTGGAAGCCCAGCCGCGCCCCCTCTACCAGGGTAGTGCCGCCGCCCATGAAGATGTCCAGTACCCGTAACTTCTTGAAGGATCCAGCCTTCTGGTGGTTGGCGTAGTAATGCTCCCAAACCAGCTTCGCCGCCTGCGCCTGATCCTGAGGAGCTTGGGTGGCAGCCGCGATCAAGAGACTCCGGAACACGCTGGAGCGGCGCCGTGCCCACCACTTTGACATCTGGTAAACGGGTTTGCCAGCGTTACCCTCGAGTTTAGAGAGGGCGTTGATAGGCGCAATGGGAAAGTCTACCTCCAGGCAGACCGGCGGTCGCTGGGGATCGTTAAAGTCGGGTACAGGCAGGCGGACGGCCCTGCCGAGGTTAGGTGGCGTATGTCCCTTGGCCTGGCCGGCCGGATGTTCCTTCTGCACCGGCGTTTCCGACCCAGGGATCTTTTCGTTTGGAAACAAAGTTCCTTGCGCATTTGCTACACGCATTGCAGGTCACCTTCTCAGAGTGCCGGAAATTCCACGAACGGCACCGCTACTTCAAGGAGACTAAGCCCTCCGTGGATCAGGTGGGGAAAGCCGCCCTGAACCTTCCATTTACGCTGCCCCATGACCACATGAAAGTCATTTTCGGTCAGCGCTACGGGTGGCATGGACCTGGCCGGCCACGGCCCGGATGCAACCCTGTACCGGGAGGCACCAAAGGTGTCTCGCAACGCCTCAATTACGTCCGGGTCGGTTTCCTCGCTCGAAAACAACCGGCTTTCGGCGTACCCGTGGTCGGCCGTGATAACCAGTTTTCTTCCTTGCCGTAAACGATCTGCGAATCTCCAGAAACCGTCGTCCTGCAAAACGTCCGAAGCGGCTTTGATAATCTGGTCGGGGAGCTTTTTGTGAACATGGATAAGATCGTCCAGCCAGGTGTGCCAGAGGAAGACGTTTCGCTCGGTCGGAACGTACGCCACGCTATCTTCAAAGGGAATGCTGAGGACATTGGTAAAGACCGGTCCGTCACGGAGCACGAAGGTAGCGGGTGCGCCGTTGTTGGCCAACCTGTGACGGGCCGGCACTCCCAGGGCCCCGGCAAACTGGTCGGTATCCGAGGGTACTTCTGATCCCGTTACCCTTACGGCTGTTGGCGAGAGGCCCCGCGCCTGGGCTCCCTCCAGGAGCGGGGCAAGCTGCCGCAGGGAAAAGGCATCCAGGATAAGCACAGCCCGGCCGAACGGCGTAGGCTCGGACCACCATTGGCGTAGCGCTTCGGAAGTACGCGGGGCCTCACTTTGATAGGCCATCCAAAGCTCCCATGCACTCTCCGCAAGTAGCCGGTCTGCGGCCACGGTCTGGTGGTGAAGCTCAGTGGGCGCCACGCCTGCCAGGCTCAGGTCTCTAAGCTGCCCAAAGATCGCTTTCCACGCTTCTGAAGCTGATGGGGAATCAAAGATTATCTCCACCCAGGGACATGCGGCCATTCGTCTTCCCCTTCTTCCGTATATGTAACCTCCAGTGAGGCGCGGACAAAAGAGGGTAATCGCTGGAGGATTAGTTTCACCTGCTGCACCGTAAGGCCCTGGAACTCGATCTTTACCGTATCCAGGGTGTGCTCGGGCGACAGACGCCATTTCTCAAAATACCCGCAAAGATTGATTCCGGTATTCGGCTCTTCGGTCAAACACGTTTTCTTTTGCACACCTGAGGGCTCCGTCTCAACAGCGGGCCCATCAGCCGGCGGCGACGGCTGGGCGGCCTGTCCAGAAGGTACGGGCGGTGTTTCCCTGATTACCGACGTTCCTTGAGCCGGTGGTATGGTCGCGGTTCCGGCCGGTGGCGCCGTTACCGTCGCCCCGCCAACTGAGGAAGGGAGCCCTAATTGCACCTCGCGCATTTCCGGCCCGGAGCGAAACGCTTTTGAGCGTACATAGCGGAGCGCCTCTTCGTCGCCGGCATGTTCCGGCAGGCGCCCTACCCAGGTGCCACCGACATTGACCACCAGCTTGCCCTCGGCAACTGCCTTAAGAATCTCCTCGTAGATCCTGGTGTCGCCCAGATAGGGGATGGCCTCGCGAGCCTCGGCCGGTGGAGGCTCGACCAGCTCGTCCAGGAGCTTACCCACTAGAAACGATTCTCCGGCTCGCTGCATGACTAACTCTTGGAATGCCTCAGGATCAAAAAGGTCCTCCGTAATTCTCTTTTCAACTGTGGGCGGTATCTCCTCACCCTGGGTGTTGATGCGTTCCACGTCAAAAACACACTGCTCGGGGTTGCGGTAATCCCAGCGCTTCAAGATCGCAAAACGGTCAAATCGCTTTTTAAGGGCTTCTCTGAGCGGTTTATCAAATTCGTCTTTAAGAGCCTTGTATTTCGGGTCATCTTTCCAGGCGATGGACGTCAGATAGGAACACCGGGCGCAAAATACGAGTTCAGCATCCTTATAAAGGCCCTTGCTTTCGGGCGTGGGAAGAAGGAAGCGCACGGTGTTGCGCCGGATGGAAACGTGCCGTGCCAACCACACCCCCAGTTCGGGAATTCTCCCTTCGCTTACCGGGAGCGGATCGGGCACGAGGATAAGTACCGGACGCTCCCACCGGCCAGGCCTATCCGCCTCATCAACGTCTGCCCAGGGATCGTTAACCCAGTCGGGGCCCAGAACAATTACCCTAGAAGGAGGCTCGCGGTCGGCCGGGACAAGAATGTGGCGGAGTGTATTACGAATATGTTCGATATCCTTGCCAGGATAACGCACCTGCCCTGCCACTGGGGCCGGGCCAGGCTGCCAAAACCTGTCATTCCTTGCTGTTGCCCGTACCTTGGAACGCGGGTTTTCTTCAATACCAAAACGCAGCCGGCCCTCCGCGCTTTCCTCCCCGTGGATGTTGATACTGTTCTCTATTAACTGCACGATCTCGCCCTGAAAGGCGTTGTCGTCAATAGGTTCTCGGCGGGTGATGTCCAGGTGAAGTTCCTGGCGCGTGCCGCCCGCATTTGACCATGGGGACATGGACCGCACCCACAGCGCGCTTACCAGTTCTCGGGCATGAGGTATCACCGTATTGGTGGCTTCAACGGCCTCCAGGTTCCGTCTGGCAATTTCCCGTAGCCGCTCGTGATGTGCGCTAGCAGATATGGAATCAAGTAGGGATTGGACGCCACAAGAGTCATCGTCAACGAAGAAATCTGCCGGGGTAATAATCGGCACCTCTTCGCCCCTGGCCCGGTACACCTGGGCCAAAATGCGGATGAGGTCCCTGGTCTCCTGAGCGGCCTCAGCCATCAGTATCTGGTCCTCCAAGAGTTCCAGCAGCTCTGGCGAGAAGGGCCAACAGGCTACAACTTCCTCAGCGACGCGCCCGCGCTCGGATTCCGGCAGGTGGGAGAACAGCAGGCGGTAGCGCTCGGCTGCATAAGGGGCAGTAAGATGCCTGAAATCAGAGGTTGGTATGTTCTCCCTGTTTTCAAAAAGACGGTATAGTACCAATTGCTGCCGATCCTGCTTGGCAGTCGGCCCGCGAAAATCAATAAGAACCGGGCCGATCCTGTGAACCTGGCGAAACGCCTCCGTGTTGTTGTTCAGGACCGAAACCACTAGTATTAAAAGGTCAGGCCGTTCTTTGGAGATCTCGGAAAGGTTTTGAATGAAATTCTCCGCCCAAGTTCTATACTTCATCCCCTCCGGGCCGGGTTCGTCGCGCAGTCCGTCGAACCACTTCTGGAACTCGTCCAAGATCAAGACTATCGGCTGGGCTGTAAGCATTTCCTCGATTAGTGAGCGCGGGGGACAGGGATACCCTATTTGCTGAAACTTGCCCCGGAATAGTTCGCCCCTGGGGTGCCGATCGAACAGGAGCTCCCAAAGCAAAGGGTACTCTTGATTGTGCACAGGTTCGGAAATAGCGCGAAATCCTCTTTGCAGATTCAAGGTCTGCAATGCACCTATGCCCAATCTTTCTCCCCATTCTCTGGCCCAAGCCTCTACGTAGTCTGGCGATTCAATAGCGTGGTGCATGACAGACATTATGTGCGACTTCCCACGTCCCCGGTCACCCAGAAGTACGATTGGGCGGCCGGCACGTTCAACGCTTATCGCCTGTAATGCTGTCACCACATCTGCAGTTGGATAGGTTATGGAAAGTATACGGTCAGGACTTTGCTGAGTGGAACCGGTGTTATCCGGCCTGCGCAGCATAATAGTTGTGCCGGGCATTTGCGGGCTAAGGAATTCGTCTCTGAGCCTAAGGCCTAACATAAAGATTACCCTGCCTTCGATGTTATTTAAGCGTTCTATTTCCTAAATTAGCTAATTCCTTGACTTGCTGGCCACTAGCGCGACAATCAAGTCTTTATTAACGTGACCGGCGGTGGGATTTGTATTTAGTCCGAATCATTTTCATTATTGGTTGCACCTCACAGCATGGACGGCAGTACGTATTTTCGGCTTCCCAGACCTCTTGCTGGAACTTGACAAGCAGCTCCGCGCACTTCACGTTCGGCGGGACGGCCATCACTTGGGCGTATCCCTCGAGCGGCGGTTCCGCGTTGAACATCTTGGCCCGGACCTCGGCCTCCGAGCCACCCCGCGGCAGCTCAAGCCAAACGAAGGTCAAGAGGCGGCGTCAAAAGGCGGCCGTACTTGTCCCGCTCGCCCGTGTCCAGCTCCAGGTAGACTTTCTTTCCGTCCAGGCGGCTTTTAGTGTAGGCCGCGGCTCCCCTACCGCAGGGCTCCACCCGTGTGGTGCACTCTGGAGTATCCTGCCAATGAAGCGGACTTTCTCCTCACGGCCGTTTTCTAAGCGCCCATAGACGGCCACCGTCCACCACCTGGGTGATGGGGGCGGGGAGAAGATCCGGGCTGGTGTCCGGCCCTGCCTGTCGGGGCGTCCCTGCCGCCTTTGGGGTCCTGCCTGACCGGGGCTGAGGCACGGCCCCGTCTGGAGCCGGCAGGCTCTGGGCAGCCGTGCCAGGAGGTTCTATCACCCCTATTTTTTCTGTGATTGTTCCGCTTGGTCTTGATTCCTGGCTCGCCACACTCCCGGCCGGACCGCCCGCGGTCCCAGCGGGGCAGCCGGGCCACGCCGCCATAAGCGCAGCGGCCAGGAGCAGGAGCGTTGCTACACCATTAAGGCAAAATCCTTTCTTCCGGATGATGCGGGTAGATTCTACATAAACAGTGGGAAGTCCTGCCAGGGTTGCTCTCGCCAGGTCAACCGGATTCAGACAAATTAAAGTGATAAGCAGCCGTTTTAGCCTTATGGTCGTGGCTTTATCTGTGTCCATTGCTTGGGTGCCTTCCTTTTCTTTGGCTTGCAGTGGATTGCTCTCCGCGACCTTCCCGATTCCTACCTTCGGGGCGACACAAAGGAGCGTTTTGGCCTTCTTTCCAGCCATCCGGCGCTCTGCTTTTTCCTTGACCTGCGGCCCTGCTATTTGTGCCCGCCCTTCACTAGGCCCCTCACCTCCGCTTATCCATGCCTCCCTGCCTGGCCACCACCACGGTTAGGATCGTCACCGACTTCTGTAGCTCCTTGATAACGGGTTCGAGGCAGATCAAGAGGTAGAAGGCCACCTCCACCGGGGCGGTGAGCTTGAGGAGTTCTTCTATGGCAACTTGGATAAATCTTCTCGTTAAGGCAGGGGGCTTCGATATACCGGTGTCCAAAAGCACCAGCATCATCAGGTAGTCCCGGTAGCCGGAGAACCTGCTCTTGTCGGGCATACGAAGAAGCGTGGCAAGCTGCTTTTCGCTGAAGGTCTGGATAATGGTTTTCCTGCCTTTCACCAGGGGAATGCCGGCCATCGGGCTTTCGGCCAGCACCTTTTCCCTTACTAGAAAGTTAAAGAAAGACCGAATGGCACGTAGATACCCGTTGATGGTCTCCACTTCCCAGCCCTTCTCCTGGCCATGCTTGATAAACTTTCCGCATAAGACTTGGAGTAACTTCATCCAGGGGCGTGTCCGAAAGGAAACGGCCAAAGCCAAGAAGCTTCTGCTTGTACCATTCGATGCTGTGAGGACTGAGGCCCTTGGTCTGGCAGTGGGTGAGGTATTCCTGGACTGCGGCGGCAAAGTCTGGTACGTTTCTTTTTCGCTACAAACGCTTCAATGTCAATGCTTCCCCCTTTCTCAAGTCCGGTGAAGAATAGGTCTTGCGAACCCCCTTTCTCGTGTTTTTGGGCAAAATAGAAGAGGCTATCCAACCTGTGGATAACCTCTGGAAACCGCTCCTGGTGCCGAAGGCGGGAGTCGAACCCGCACGTCCGCGAAGGACACCAGATTTTGAGTCTGGCGCGTCTGCCAATTCCACCACTTCGGCATTCCGAGCAAGCTTTATGTTAGCATAGCCACGCTTAGGTGTCAATCGGGCCCAACCCTGGGTTATCCCCACTTTTCGCTGGGGAGGCCTGCTCTGGCTTGAAAGCCAAGCGACTAAACCCGAGCGGTAGCCAAACTTAACCAGGCCAAAAGCGGAGGCGGACCCGAGGGCATTTTAACCACCATAAAGGGAAGCCCAATTCATTGCTGGCTTCCTTATATTTCCGGGTCACCAGTGGCAACCGTAGCTTGGTATCGTAAGGCAGCCCCTATGACAAGAGCATCAGCATAGGAAAGGGGATGCCCAGATCAATACGTAGTTCTTGATGGCCAAGGGGAAATTAAAAAAGGTAGGTAGACAGGGGACTGTTGCCTTTCACCCAAAACCACACTACACTCAAATCGGTGGTGAAGTTACCATGGAAATGCAGAATATCACTCTATCGCCCCCAAAGGACATCCTAACCAAAGTAAAGCCTCTAGCCATTGACAAGCGCACGTCGGTTTCTGGTCTGCTTGCTGAGGTCCTGGTCGAGCTGGTCCGCCAAAATGATCATTACAGGCAGGCCAAGAGCAGACAGCTCATGCTGATGGAGAAGGGATTTAACATGGGGTTTACAGGTAAACCCATCTGGAGCCGAGATGAGTTGCATGAACGTTGAGCAGGGACGGCAATTTGTCGACATAAGCCAAGGTGCTTGGTTGTAACGTCATCTGGACCGAAGACCTGAGTGACGGGCAGAAGTACGAAAGGCTACAAGCCCGCAACTCATTTCTTGATCTATGAAATACGCTGACCAAGACTTAAGTACGTGGCCGTCCACCGATCAAGGTTTGATGTAGGCGTAGCCTTCGGTCTGCTTTTTGGCAATTTCGGTTATCCCGGCTGGTACCACTTGGCAAAACTCAGGTAACCTGTCTTCGCTGATGGAGTGGCTTCGGAGGGCGTTGCGGCAGGCTGCGAATCTCACTCCCATGTGGGCCAGCTCGTTCATCCGGTCTATCAGGGGCAAACCGGGTGTGCTACCCAGCTGGTCAGCCTGGTTGGTTTGGCTGCTGGCCCGTCCAGCCTCGCCAGTTGGGCCTAGTGCCTGGGCTAGATCAGCTACGGCACCTTGACCAGCTTCACCGGCTGAACCGAGTTGACCGGTTCCGCCTAGGGAACCGACAGCGAACACCGTAACTGCCTCCCCGTTGGCCACAACTTCAACCTCAGCTTGACCTGGCCCCACATCGTTAAGGAAATTGGTTACGTTGGTGAGGACCCGGTCCCAACGGCCGGACTCATCAATGTGAAACAAAACCTTCAACCTATTAAGCCCTCCAGTTACCATTGCTAACCCCTCCCAAAAACTCAATTCTGGTCGGAGCGTGTACCGGGGAAAACATCTACTTCCGACCGGGCCACCGATTCATTCATATGGCGTGCTTCCCAAGGAGATCGCAGAGCAAAGTAGGTGGGCCTACCGATCCCCCTTTGGTCCAAATCTGCATACCCTGGTAATGTCCGCTCATCACCTGCATGCGTACCGCTACGGTAGCTTTAATGGCCACCACCTCCAATTCAAAAATTCCCAGGCTTCGGCAGATCTGATAAGCCGTATCCCCACCCACAATTATTAGCTCCGCCTTCTTTAAGTCCACCTGGCGAGCTATAAGCTGGGCCACTCGGGCCAGGCTTTGGGCTACTACTGCCGGGTTTTCCCCAGGTGCTAGGGTGAAACCGTCCGTAGGCTTAATGATGATTGGGTAGCCTCGCTCCCAGGCCGCCGCTGCCCTTTGGACCTGGCCCTCCAGCCCCTGGTCCTGGCTGCCGGGGCTGACACCCAGCACATGGCAGGGCCTGCCAGCGGCCATGAGGCAATTCAGCTGATCCTGGGCAACTTGGTGGCGGCTGCCACAGACTACCATGGCTTGGTATGAACGCCCCCAGTCCCTTTCGGAGCCTTCGCCGCCTTGAGCCCCCTCCCCAGGCTGTCCCTGTCTCACTTCAACCGAAGCCTGGGTTGAATCTGTTTCCATAACAAAGTTCTGCCGGCAAAGGCTAGCGGTTAACCCCAATGAACCTACCCACAGAAAGCGCCTGCTACTAAGGGCGTTCACTACTTGGTCTATGTCCTGGTTGCTAACAGCATCAAAAACAATTATCTGATGTCCGCTTCTAACAAGCCGATCCACTGCCCCAGCAAGTTCCCCACTATGAATGGTGTCTCTGCCCACTTTAGCCACCGAAAGAGCCGTAGTCTGACCGATTAAGGCGGATACGTCGGAGGTATTTACCGGGCACCAGGGATCGCTCTTAAAAGCCTCGTGCAAGGGCTCTTCACCCACCAATTGGATGCCACCTAAGGTGATGCGGCCAATGTCAGGAATGGCGGGGATGACCAAAGCCGCCTCTAAGGGAAGGCTCAAAAGCAATTGCTCTATTTCCACGCCCACGTTTCCCCGGAAGGCAGTATCGATCTTCTTCACTAAGATTACATCCCCGCCATCCCCGCCCCCATACAAGGGCCAGAGATCCCGCCCCAGCCGCCTCCATACCTGAGCTGCTTGGCCGGCAGAGCATTCCCGGGTTTGGGCGTTGATGGCCACCACCTGGCATGGGTCTGGCCAACTAAAATGGCTGCCCCTGGCCTCAGTAATAACCCGGATGGGTCGGCCACCCGGCCAAAACTGGGCCGCGGAATCGGCTGCTCCGGTAAGATCATCGGCAATGATTAATATCATGCGCCACTCTCCACCTTATAGCTAGCGATGCTCCCGAAACGTCTCCCGTGCCGGGGCGCTGTCGCCGGCTCCAGATGGGCTCCTACTTGCGAATCACTACGCTGGATACGCTACCGACCCCCGAACGGTCGCCTCCCTAGATCTTGGCCGGACAACACCCGGAGAGCAAGTCGGCCAGATAGGCAGTCCGGGCCGTCTCTTCCGCCAGCTCCACCAAGTCAAAGGCTTCCAGGAGGGTGCGTTCAAATCCCAGTAGCCCATGGGCTTCCAGGAGGAAAACCTTGGCGTAATCCGGGGCTGTGCTTAAAGCCTCCATCAGGAACCTTACTAGCTCAGGAGAGCCTGGCGCCGCCTTCTTAACCACGGGCACCTGGATCAGCTTCATTTCTGCGGAAACGGTACGGACCGGTATGGGCCGCCCGACCAAGCTGTAAGCGGTGGCATAGCTAGGATGAACATGTACTATGCCGCCGGCCTGGGGCCGGGCCCGGTAGACGGAGAGGTGGAGTGGGGTTTCCTTGGAGGGCCGTAAGCCCCCGGGCCCCTTGACCACCTTTCCCTCCAGGTCCACGTACAACAGGTTTTCAGCAGTAACATCCCGCAAGGAAACCCCACTTGGGGTTATGGCTACCAAGCCCTCCTCCGGGTCGCGGGCGCTGACGTTGCCTCCTGCCGCTCCCACCAAGCCCCGCTGGTAAGCCAACCGGGCATAGTATTCCACTTGAGCAGCTAGTTCCGCTATTGCCATAGATTTTGGCCTCTCCTTTCGACAATTTAGATGTGACCAAACCGTAGCTTCCAGCGCTTGCTTAAACCCATCCTGATACCCGAGCCTAGCACCAAGGAAATGGCAGTTCGGTCCCGACTAGGCTGGCTGGGCCGCTGCCCCGCCCTGCCTTGTGGCCAGCTGAGCAGCCAGTCCAATGGCTTTGGTTAGGTTGGTGGGGTCCGCCAGATTCTTGCCGGCAATATCAAAGGCAGTACCGTGGCCGGTAGAGGTACGGATGAAGGGTATGCCCACCAGCAAGGTGACCACATGGCCGAAGCCCAAGAGCTTCATGGCGATATTGCCCTGATCGTGGTACATGGAAAGCACTATATCCAGCTCCCCAGCTTTGGCCTTGACAAAGACCGTATCGGCGGGGATAGGCCCGACCACATCAATGCCCTCCTGCTTGGCCTCCTGGATGGCTGGAATCATTTCCTTTACCTCTTCCTCGCCAAATAGCCCTCCTTCCCCGCCATGGGGGTTGAGGGCAGCCACCCCGATCCTTCGGCGAGGAAGATTAAACCACTTTAGGCCCTCATGGCACAAGCGAATCTTTTTGAGTAGCGTCTCCTTCTTGACCAAGTCGCAGGCCTTTCTTAGAGAAACATGAGTAGAGTAAAGCATGAGGCGGAGGGAATCTAAGATGAGCACCATCCCGTAATTCTTGGATCCCGACAAGGTGCCAAAAATCTCGGTTTGGCCTTCATAAGCGAAGCCGGCCTGGCGCATGGCTTCCTTGTTGAGGGGGGCAGAGACGATGGCTCCGATTTCGCCCCTCAGCGCCATGCGGCCGGCTGCCTCGGTGTAAGCCACCGCCGCCCGGCCGCACATGGCGCTTACTTCGCCCATCTTTAGCTGATCCATATCGATGCCGCCCAGGTCCAGCACATCGATGCTTCCATATTGGTACCGGCCCTGGTTCAGGCTGTCGATGCTGGATACCCCGAGATCCAGGCCGGCTACCTCCACCGCCTGGCGCATCACCCGGGCATCGCCGATCACCACCGGCCGGCAGATTTGGTAAAGGTCCGGCCGGGCCAGCGACTTGGCGGTGATTTCGGGTCCAATTCCGGCTGGATCTCCCATAGTTATGGCTACAATTGGTCGGTCCATTGCTTCATCACCTGCCGATTCTATGCTTGGAATTTGCAGTAGGTATTATTTTCAATTCACCATGGCTCGGGGCTTTTCCTGCTATGAAATGCCAAGCGGAGGAGGGGCCACAACTGTTGGTGCCAAGACAAGTAATGATAGGTCATAAGGCAACTTCATCCAGGCTTGCAAAGGTGTAGCCCTCAGCCCTGACCGCCCTGATTAATTTATAGAGACGGAAGCCGAAGACAGAGCAATTTACCTTGAGAATTTCATCTTGACACTGTACTAGTACGGTGCTACACTGTTACAGTAGGACGGTTGCAATCAGGGTCGGGGTAGCGCTAGGCCAACGCCAGGTGCCAGGTACAAGGTGTCGCTGACAAGAAGCAGGCCCACGTGGTTGGCTTTAGCCTGCTTGGGCTTTGCCGTGGCCACAAGTTGCCGGGCTTTACCCCGCTTCCTGGGCCGCTACCCTAGATCCTGTGGAGGCACTACGTTATGAATAATGGCGGCAAGTTATTGCCATTCACCATTGATTTTGATAGCGCCGTGCCCATTTACCTC
>JACIYF010000039.1 GCA_014360065.1 Clostridia bacterium
GCTCCAAGTTTATTTATTCCCCCTTTTTTGCCCACTCTCCTGCTTTTTGGCCTAACAATTGCCTCTTCCCCATGAAGATGAAGGCGCCTAAGCCACAGACCAACCTGGCGCAAGGTTTCAGGCGGAGCGTACCCTAAGAAGTTGGAAGGGAAAAAATTGGCTTTGTTTAGGGTGCGAGGTTGCCAGGCTAAGATGTAAGATTCCGGCGCCGGCAGATTGGTGGGCGGACCACCCTTCACCGGCACCGCAGCTAACTTGTCCTTAGCTCCAGGGCTGGTGGTAATGGGCAGGCAGACCACCGTAGTCAAAAACGGCGTCAGCGATTGGTTCTGAACCACCAGGAAAGGCCGAAACCCCCGGTGGACATGGTCAGGATCCCTACGGGTGCCACAAGCCGGGCACCAGACATGGTGCTCCGGCTCGGGCAGCCAGCCTACGAAGTTTTCCCCACAGACATCGCAACGCACATAAAACCCTAACGGATCAACCCGGTAGATATCTCCGAACCGGAACTGCAAAGGCCATTATTCCCCTTTGGTGGTTAATGGCTGGTTGGCCAGCGCTGCTTGCGCTGCCGCTAAGCGGGCCACCGGAACCCGGTAAGGCGAGCAGCTAACATAGTCTAACCCGATCTGGTGGCAGAATTCCACCGAGCTAGGTTCGCCCCCGTGTTCCCCGCAAATGCCGATGGGGAGGTTGGGTTTGGTCTTACGCCCCAGCTCCACTGCCATCCGCATTAGCTTGCCCACCCCGTCCCGGTCGAGGACGATGAAGGGATCGTCCTTAAGAATCTTCTCGTCCAGGTAGCGGGCCATAAACTTGCCCTCGGCATCGTCGCGGGAAAAACCAAAGGTGGTTTGGGTTAAGTCGTTAGTACCAAAGGAGAAGAAATCGGCTTGGGTGGCCACCTCATCGGCGGTAAGGCAAGCCCGGGGCATTTCGATCATGGTCCCTACGGTATACTCAAAGGAAGTACCCGTCTTGTCCATGACTTCCTTGGCTACCTCGACTACCATTTCCCGCAAACGGGACAACTCGTTGACGTGGATTACCAAGGGGATCTCTACTTCGGGAATTATTTTGTACCCTTCCTTGACCAGCTGAGCTGCAGCCTGGAAGATGGCGCGCGCCTGCATTCTATACACCTCGGGGAAGGTGATACCTAGGCGGCATCCCCGGTGACCCAGCATGGGGTTAAATTCGGACAGGGCCCGTACCTGCCGAAGCAGGCTCTCCTTGGCCTCGATCTCAGCCGCTGGCGCCTTACGATGTTTAAGCTCAAGAATCTCCACCATCAGTTCTTCAGCGTTGGGCAAGAATTCATGCAACGGCGGATCCAGCAAGCGGATGGTAACCGGCAGGCCCTCCATAGCTTTGAGGATTTCGTAGAAATCGCCCTGCTGCATGGGCAAAAGCTTATCCAGGGCCGCCTTCCGCTCCTCCTCATTGCGGGCCAGGATCATTTGCTGGACGATGGGCAGGCGATCTTGACCCATAAACATGTGTTCGGTGCGGCACAGGCCTATGCCTTCGGCCCCGAATTCCCGCGCCCGCCTGGCATCCTCGGGGGTATCAGCGTTGGCCCGGACCGATAGCCGGCGGGCCTGGTCGGCCCAGGAGAGCAGCTGGGTAAACTCGGGGCTAAGCTGGGGATCGATCATGGGTACCTCACCCAGGATTACCTGCCCGGTTCCGCCATCAATGGAGATGACGTCGCCCTTTTTAATTACCCGGTCGCCTACCGTAAACTGGCCCCGGTCGTAGTCGATCTTGATGGCATCGCAGCCGGTTACCGCTGGCTTGCCCATGCCCCGGGCTACTACCGCTGCATGGCTGGTCATGCCGCCCCGGGAAGTGAGCACGCCCTGGCTGACCACGATCCCGTGAATGTCATCGGGAGTAGTTTCGGTACGAACCAGGATTACTTTTTCACCCTCCTGGCCCAGCCTCTCCGCCTCATCGGCATCAAAGACCACTTTCCCGCTCCCCGCCCCAGGGGAGGCCGGCAGGCCCTTAGCCAAAACCTCCAACTTGGCCTCAGGGTCGATCCGGCGGTGCAACAGCTGGGTAAGAGCGCCAGCGTCCACTCGCCGGACCGCTTCCTCCTTGCTGATGAGGCCTTCCGCCACCATATCTACAGCTATTTTCACTGCGGCTTGGGCGGTCCGCTTGCCGTTACGGGTCTGCAACATGTAGAGCTTACCCCGCTCAATGGTAAACTCCACGTCCTGCATTTCCCGGTAGTGCTGCTCGAGCAGCTCGCAAACCCGGGCAAACTGTTCATATACCGCCGGCATCTTGTCCTTTAAGGTGCTGATGGGCTGGGGAGTGCGAATGCCGGCTACCACGTCCTCGCCCTGAGCGTTAATTAAGTACTCGCCGTACAGCACCTTTTCCCCGGTAGCGGGGTTTCTGGTGAAGGCCACCCCGGTGCCGCTGTCGTCGCCGAGGTTTCCAAACACCATGGCCTGGATGTTAACCGCCGTACCTAAATCATCGGGGATCTTATTGATCCTGCGGTAGACAATGGCCCGGTGGTTGTTCCAGCTATCGAACACCGCCCGGACCGCCAGCATTAACTGCTCCAGGGGGTCCTGCGGGAACTCACGACCGGCCTTGGCTTTCACCAATTGCTTGTAATCGTCTATGACCCGGCGCCAAGTGGCCGGAGAAACCTCGTAATCGAATTTAACCCCTTGTTCCTTTTTATGCTGCTCCAAGATATGTTCAAAGGCATCATGCTCTATGTCCAGCACCACGTTGGAAAACATCTGGATGAAGCGGCGGTAGCAGTCGAGGGCAAACCGCTCATCGTTGGTGGCAGCCACTAGCCCCTTCAAAGTCTCATCGTTTAAGCCTAAGTTGAGGATGGTATCCATCATGCCCGGCATGGAGACTGGAGCTCCCGACCGAACGCTTACCAATAGAGGGTTCTTGTCATCGCCAAATCGCTTCCCAGTGGCTTCTTCCACCGCCACCAACTTGCTCTTTATTTCTTCTTCCAGCCCGGGGGGAAACTTTCGCCCCAGGCGGTTGTATTCGTTGCAGGCCTCGGTGGTAATGGTGATCCCCGGCGGCACCGGCAAGCCGATTCCGGTCATCTCGGCCAAGTTGGCCCCTTTGCCGCCCAAAAGGGCCCGCATGTCCGCCCTTCCCTCGTGAAACAAATACACGTACTTATGACTCACTGACATACTGCTCCCCTTTCATATAAATTTGCAGGACTTTGCTGGCCGTCTCCTCTACGGCCCGATTGGTAACATCGATCACGGCACAGCCCAAACGCTTCATGATTGCTTCCGCATATCCCAGTTCCTGCTGGATCCGCTCCAATTTGGCATAATGGGCATCAACGTTGAGCCCCAACGATTTTAGCCTTTCCTGGCGGATTTCATTTAAAAGCTGGGGATTTATGGTTAAGCCCACAATCCGGCTACTAGGGATTTGGAACAACTCCTCTGGGGGCGCTACCTCTGGAACCAGGGGCACATTGGCAGCCTTAATGCGCTTATGGGCCAGATACATGCAAACCGGAGTTTTCGAGGTCCGGGATACCCCAATCAGGACTATGTCAGCCAACATTAGGCCGCGAGGGTCTTTGCCATCATCATATCTAACTGCAAACTCGATGGCTTCCACCTTGCGATAGTATTGCTCATCCAGGCGCCGGATCAGCCCCGGCTCCAACCGCGGAGTCATGGAAGTCACTTGCTGGATGCCATATATCAACGAGCTCAATAGATCGACGGTAGGCAGTCCCCGGCTCCGGGCCAATTCTTCCAAGTAGGCCTTGAGTTCCGGAACCACAATGGTATAAGCGATCAGGCTGCGGAACCCGCTGGCTTCTTCAATCGCCCTTTCCAAGGTGGCCTTATCGTTTACATAAGGAACCCGGCGCAGCTCGATCTTGCCCGAGTCAAACTGGCTGGCCGCCGCCCGAACCACAAGCTCGCCTGTTTCTCCCAGGGAATCAGAGATAACGTAAATGACCGGTCTGAGATCATTGTCGGCCGTCATTTTTTTCCCCCTCTACTTGCCCTCGCCCAATTCTACAAATAAGCGAGTTATGGTGGTCTTAGTGATCCGACCCACCACCTCGGTTTTCTCCTTGCCATTAGGCCCCACCACTACCCGTACTACCGGTAAAGCATCCACCTCGTTTTCTATAATCTTCTTGGCTGCCGTAAACACTGTATCCTCAGGACTAATAGTCACAATATGCGGTCGGCGAGTCATGATGACGGTGACCGGCAGCTCCCGTAGGTTGGCATTACCCATGGCTGCCTTGAGCAGGTCCTTGCGTGAGACTACCCCTTCCAGATTACCGCCCTCAGCCACTACAAACAGGGTACCTACGTCTTCCACAAACATGGTGACGATGCTATCGTAGACCGTAGCTTGCTGGCTCACAACTACCGGCACCGATTTCAGGTCTTTTACCCGGAGGTTACGGATGTGCTCCGCTACTACGGTCTGGGGCGACTTGCCGCTGTAAAAGTACCCTACCTTCGGCCGAGCCTCCAGGATACCAGCCATGGTAAGAATGGCCAAATCTGGCCGTAAAGTCCCCCGGGTCAAGTTAAGCTTTTCGGCAATCCGATCGCTGCTAATCGGTCCCGAATCCCTGACGATCTCGATTATGCGCTGTTGCCTGCCAGTTAGCTTCATCAGGCCACCTTCCGTGCTCCCAGTACCGGCATGGACTGGCAACCGGTGGATTGCCAGTCCGCTCTGTTGCCATCTCTACCTAGGCCACTACTACTTGAGACAGGTCCGCCACCTGGCCAATGTAGCCAGCAATCCGCCGCAACAAGGCCAATCGGTTAGCCCGGATAGACTCATCTTCGGCCATTACCAAAACACCATCAAAGAAAGCATCGATGGCCTCTTTAAGCCCGCTCATGGCGATAAAGAAACCCAAATAATCTCGCTGGCGTAGCTTAGAGTCCGCCTGAGAACGAATGGCCTGGAACTGCTCCCACAGCCTCTGCTCTACTGGTTCCACCAACAGCTCTGGGCGTACGTGATCGTGGCGAGCATGGGTAGCAAGGTTGGCTGCCCGGGTGTAAGCGGTAAGCAAAGCCCCGAAGCGCGGATCTCCCCGGAAACTGGCCAGCGCCTGGGCTCTGTCCCAGGCGGCAGCCACATCATCGCACCCCGCTGCCATAACCGCGTTGACGAGATCATAACGGATGCCCTGGCCTTCCATCATTCCTTCCAGGCGCTGCTGCAAAAAGCCCATAACCTCGCCTACTGCCTGCTGCCGATCCAGTTTAAAGGCGACACCGGCATACAGATCATAAGCCTCCTGGATTAAATCGCTCAGGGAAAGGTGTAGGTCCCGAGCCACTAGGATCCGGCACACACCCAGCCCTTGCCGCCTCAAGGCGTAGGGATCCTGCGAGCCGGAAGGGGAAAGCCCCAAAGCCAAGAACCCAACCAGGCTGTCGATCTTGTCCACTAGGCTGAGGATAGCTCCTGGCCAGGTAGCAGGCAGAGCATCTTCAGCCGACCGGGGCAAGAGGTGCTCGCGGATGGCGGTGCCTACGGCTGGGCTCTCGCCAGCAGCCCTGGCATAATAATCGCCCATAATCCCCTGCAGCTCGGGGAATTCGTATACCATTTGCGTCAACAAGTCAGCCTTGGCCAAATAGGCCGCCCTTTCGGCCACAGCCACATCTTTAGCACTAGCTTCGAGAATCCTGCCTAGGTACAGAACGAGCTGGCCCAGGCGCAGAGTCTTCTGGTACATATTGCCCAGACCTTCCTGGAAGACTACGCCTTTGAGATCCTCAACCCGGGATCCTAGTGGTGAGGCCAAATCTTCCTGGTAGAAAAAGCGGGCGTCAGCCAGCCTAGCCCGCAGCACCTTTTCATTTCCTTGGCGCACCACTTCCATAAAGTCCCTACCGCCATCGCGAACGGCCACAAACAGAGGCAAAAGCCCTGCCCCATCCTGGCGCCAGATGGGAAAGTAACGCTGGTGGTCGCGCATGGGGGTGGTAAGCACTTCCGGCGGCAGGCTGAGGAATTCCTCATCAAAGCTGCCCACGAAGGCGCTGGGGTGCTCCGCCAAAAAGTTTACTTCCTCGAGCAGGTCCTGGTCAGGTTCCACCCTGCCCCCGTGATCCCGAGCCAGCTCCTCCACCTGGTCCCAGATAAGTTGGCGACGTTCATCGGGATCCACCACCACTCCTGCCTTGCGCATCTCTTCCACGTACAGGCGAGGCAGGGTAATGGTTACCGGCCCGGGATGGAGCACCCGGTGGCCGTAAGATTGGTTAGAAGCACAAAGACCGTTAAGCGTCACCGGTATCACGTCTTCCCCGTATAGGGCCACCAACCACCTGATGGGACGAATGAATTTTAGATCGTGATCTCCCCAGCGCATGGGATGGGCTACGTTCAGGCTCAGGATAAGCTCCCCCAGCAATTGGGGAAGAATGCTCATCGTCCTTTGGCCGGCAAACACCTTCCGGGCAAATACATAGCTTCCCCCAGGCAACTCTTTGACGACTAGATCTTTTACTTCCACCCCTTGGGACCGGGCAAAGCCAAGGGCAGCCTTGGTAGGTTCGCCATCGGGCCCAAAGGCAGCTTTCTTGGGCGGCCCCTTGACTTCTTCCACCGCCTCTCTCTGCTCTTGGGCCAGCCCGGTTACCAAAAGGGCCAAGCGCCGGGGTGCCCCATATACTTGTATCCCTTGGTAGTCCAGCCGCGCTTGATCCAACTGCTCGGCCGCCCGCCGCTTGAGCTCGGACAAGAGCTGAGGAGCCAAGCGGGCGGGTACCTCTTCCACTCCAATCTCCAAAAGCAAGTCTGGTTGCATCTTCTGCCTCCTCGAAGCTATGCCGTCTGGGACGAACGTAACAAAGGATAGCCCAGTTCTTCCCGCTGTTTCAAATAGCCCTGGGCGCAGAGATAAGCTAGATGCCTTACCCGGGCCAAATACGCCGCTCTTTCGGTTACGCTCAAGGCACCGCGGGCGTCCAAGAGGTTGAAAACGTGGGAACACTTGAGCACATAATCATAAGCTGGTTGGACTAGGCCCAGCTCGATGACCCGCTTGGCCTCAGCCTCAAACAGGTTGAAGAGCTGGTAAAGCATGTCCTTGTTGGCAGCCTCAAAATTGTACTTGGAGTAATCCACCTCGGCCTGGTGGTGGACATCCCCATAGGTAATGCCTGGAGACCAGGTAATATCAAAAACGCTGTCCACCCCCTGGATAAACATGGCCAGCCGCTCCAATCCGTAGGTTATCTCCGCCGCCACCGGTCGGCAGTCTATACCCCCGCACTGTTGAAAATAAGTAAACTGAGTGATCTCCATCCCATCCAGCCAGACTTCCCATCCCAACCCCCAGGCGCCTAAACTAGGGCTTTCCCAGTTATCTTCCACAAAGCGTATATCATGCTGGTGTCGGTGGATGCCGATCTGTTCCAGGCTCTTAAGGTAGAGGTCTTGAACGTTATCGGGAGAGGGTTTGAGAATAACCTGGAATTGATAATAGTGCTGCAGGCGGTTGGGGTTTTCGCCGTACCGGCCGTCGGTGGGGCGGCGAGAGGGTTCCACGTAAGCCACCCTCCAAGGCTCCGGCCCCAGGACCCGAAGGAAGGTAGCCGGATGCATGGTTCCCGCGCCCTTCTCTAAATCATAAGGCTGCTGAATGATGCAGCCGGCATCGCTCCAAAATTGCTGTAAAGCAAAGATCAACTCCTGGAAGGTCAATGGCAGCTTCACCCTCTGCAA
The DNA here is from genome assembly GCA_014360065.1 of Clostridia bacterium. NCBI lineage: Bacteria > Bacillati > Bacillota > Clostridia > Clostridia bacterium. The sequence continues at coordinate 7,750 of JACIYF010000039.1, forward strand.
GTAAAATCCTGGCACAAGGCCAGGTGAATACCATGCATAAATTTAGCAAATGCCTACCAAAAATTCAACGTTATTCAAACCGTCGCTCTTCAGTCTCACCACCGGGTCGCTCAATTTCTAAGGTATAGCGGTTAATCAAAGCTGATACCGCGCCGATGCCGGTGAGAACCGCCACCAAGGGGCTGGCTAAGATGGCTATGACCCCCACTGCCCCCACGCTGGCCGGAATTTCCACTATAGTCTGGTTGTCCTTCTTTAACCGGATCTTGGTGACCCTTCCCTTTTCAATTACATCCCGCAACCAGTTCAAGGCGCCTTGCACCTTCTCTTGACCTATCCGGTCCAAAGCAGGCCGGCGCCTTCGGTTTTCCAGGCGAATTAGGGCTTCCACCACATCTCCTTTGACTTCGTCCAATACCTTCTTGGCTTCCTCATAGCTGACCGCAAACCGTTCCCGCAATAGATCTATCTTTTCTAGCTCTTCATCCATCCCTGTACACCTCCTCCTTCAGGAATAACTCACTTCCACCTGGGGCGCTGGCACCGGCTCCAGATGGGGCCAGTTCTTCCGCCAGAGCGCTTTCCCCGCCCCTGTCCGCTTTTATACTTTTTGCCCTCGGACGTCAACTTTTATGCGCTAGCAAGCGAGGACTTTTGAGGCGCTTTTCCAGCCGTACCTCAATGTAACGGGCCAAGGCCGCGCCCAACTCCTTCCTCAAGCCAACCGATAGCTTTAGTCGCTCCAATTTGGCCAAAGGCACCATTAAAAAGTGGTGCAGCACGGCTACGCTGCCGGCAGAGATGGCCATAGCCGCCGGGTCCTGGGGTGCGCACTGGGAGCAGAGTACCCCACCCAACTGGGGGCTGAACACCACTGGCTGGGATTGGCCTTCTAATCCCTGGCCACAGTAAGCGCAAGCTTGAAGGCGGGGCTGGTAGCCCAGCTGGCTCAGAAACCGGATCTCAAACCACCTCAGCACCAGCTCCGCATCCACTACCCCAGAATTGAGCTGGCGCAGGCAGGTTAAGAGCAGGGTAAATGCTCTCGGATCGGCTTCTTCAGAAGGTATGAATGCGTCTACCAGCTCGGCTAGATACTCAGCCGCCCTAAATCGCTCCCAATCGGCAGCAATGCCGTCAAAGCTTTCCCGCATTCGGCCCTGGGTCAAGGTATGCAGATTTTGGCCTGCATAAAGGACCACATCGCTATGCACGAATAACTGGGCGCAGGGACGAAGGGTACTGTGGAGCCGCCGCACCCCCTTGGCGATAGCCCCGATCTTTCCGCGGCTAGGGCTATAGAGGGTGAGCAGTTTATCCGCCTCCCCATATTCTCGCTCTCGGATTACCAAGACTTCAGCCTTGTACAGGCCCGGCATCCCTGAAAACCCCCTGGCCAGCTAGGGTCCCTATAACCCCTTCCTAATCATAGCCCAGCTGCCGAAGCGCTACCTGATCCTGCCGCCATTCCTTCTTGGTCTTCACCCGTAAGTCCAGGTAGACGCGAACGCCTAACCAAGCTTCCATATCCTGGCGGGCAAGCTGGCCGATGGCCTTAAGCATTTGCCCTTTATGACCAATTATAATTCCTTTTTGGGACTCCCTTTCCGTATATAAGGTAGCCCGAACGTAGATAAGCTCTTCCGAGCGCTTGGTTATCTCCTCTATGCCCACAGCAATCCCGTAGGGCACTTCGTCACGGGTAAGGGTAATGGCTTTTTCCCGGATGATTTCTGCCAAGACAAAGGCCTGGGGCTGGTCGGTAACCATGTCCGCCGGGTAATACTGAGGGCCGGGCGGCAAGAATTGGCCTATGGCGTCCATAAGCTCCTTTAGGCCGGTACCATTTAATGCGGAGACGGTCTGAACGTGAGAAAAGGGATACAGGCCCCGGTAAACCTCGATGCGGCCGGGCAAGATTTCTGCGGGAATGAGATCTTCTTTATTGATCACTAGGATAACCGGTACCGACAATCCGGAAAGGAAGCCAGCTATATGCTGCTCCCCTCCAGCTGGAAGAACTGAACCATCCACTACCCACAGGACTACTTCTACCTCGGTTAAGGATTTCCGCGCTACCTCCACCATATAGTCTCCCAAAAGGTTGCGCGGCCGGTGGATGCCGGGAGTATCTACAAAGATGATCTGCAATCCCGGGGAAGTGTAAACCCCATGGATGCGGTTACGAGTGGTCTGGGGCTTATCAGAAACAATGGAGACCTTATGCCCGGTCAGGGCATTAACCAAAGTAGATTTGCCTACGTTGGGCCTACCCACCACAGTAGCAAATCCAGACCTAAATTCGCCCTTCTCGCCTTGCATTGGTTCCGCCAACCTTGCTCCTCCGAAAAAACATATATTTCCAACTGCCCAGCACTCAACCTTGAGTCTAACGTAAACCGGCAAGGTACCGGCTATCCAGGTCAGTTAGATCCCATACCTCTAGTCCCAATTTGAGTGCTGGGTCCGGCCCGCCTCCACCCTCACTGTCGCTAAGGTGGCTTAGCCGCTCGGTCCAGCACTCAATTCGCAACCCATTCACCAGGCATCCCCCGGGTAGGCATTAAGACGTCCTTAGAAGGTCCTGGTCGCCTGCTGCTTGAGTGCTGGATCGCTTCCGGAGCAGCGGGCCGCCCTCGCCAGCCGCCAGCTAGTAGCCTGACGGACTGGGCCTGGGCCATGCCCCGCCAGTCCTACTTGTTATTCATGCACTCATCCAAAATGGCTTTCTCCTTGGCCCGCATCCGGGCTGCCTCTTCTTCGGTTTCGTGGTCGTAGCCTAAGAGGTGAAGCGTTCCGTGGACCGCCAAGAAAGCTAACTCTCGCTCTAGAGAGTGACCTAGCTCCTGGGCCTGTTCTGCTGCCCGTTCCACCGATATGATTACCTCGCCCAAGATAGGGTAGGGGTCATCCTCGGTACCGGAAAGGCTAAAGGAGAGCACGTCGGTTGCCTGGTCCTGCCCCCGGTAAGTGCGGTTTAGCTGCCTGATGCTCTCATTGCTCACCAGGACAATGCCTGCCTCCCCCTGAACCCCGGTATTGTAACCCTCTTCCCGCAAAGTTATCTCCATGGCACTCCGGAGCAATTCTTCCAGCTCCGGCGCCACCAACAGCTTATCCTGCTGGTTTTGCACGTACAGCTCCACCGCTGGCCTTTCTCCTTTCCATTTCCTTTAAGACCGTATCCGGATATTCTATGCGGGTATGGAAAACCCCGGTCAGGATGCGCAGGAAAGCCTGGGTAATAGCATCCAGCTCCTTAAAAGTCAGATCGGACTCTTCTAACTGACCATCTTCCAGCTTCTCCTTTATTATTCTCCTCACCAAGCCTTCCATGCGGCCAGGAGTAGGCTTCTGCAACGCCCGCACCCCTGCTTCCACGCTGTCGGCCAGCATGACGATGGCAGTCTCCTTGCTCTTGGGCTTTACCCCCTCATAGCGATACTCGGTATCGGACACGCTCTCGGTGCGATCAGCTTCCACCGCCTTGGAATAAAAGTACGACACTAGGCTAGTTCCATGGTGCTGTTCAATGAAATCGATTATTACCTGGGGCAAGCGATTTTCCTTGGCCATTTCCACCCCATCTTTGACGTGGGTAGTTATGATCAAGGTGCTCAAAGAAGGGGTCAGCTTGTCATGGGGGTTCTCCCCAGCAAACTGGTTTTCAATGAAGAAATAGGGCCGCTTGATCTTGCCGATGTCATGATAATATGCGCCCACCCGTGCCAAAAGGGCATCGGCCTTGACCGCGTTGGCTGCCGCTTCCGCTAAGTTCCCCACCAGAATAGAGTGGTGGTAAGTGCCCGGGGCTTCCACCAAGAGCTGCCGCAAAAGCGGCTGGTTGGGGTTGGAAAGCTCTAGGAGCTTAACCGCCGAAGTAATATTGAAAGCAGTCTCCAGGAATGGGAGGATGCCAATGGTTAAGACCGAGGACAAGATGCCGTTTAAGAGGGCCATAGCTCCACCAATGGAGATGTAGCTAAAAGTAACATTAGCCACCAGGCCAATGGCAATCACGGTGATGGCATTAGCAGCCATTATAAAAAGGCTGGCCCGAGCCAAGTCCAAACGTTGGGAAAGCCTGGAGACGCTATATACTCCCACCAGGCCACCTACGATTCCCACCAGGGCAAAGTTGAGCTGGTTCCCAGTCATAACCCCTAAAAAGATGCCCATGGCCAGGGTGCTAACCACAGCTATGCGCGCATCCAACAGAATGGCAATGAGCATGGAGCCAGCCGCTGTCGGGGCTAGATATCCGGTTAAAGTCGATAGCCCAGCTTGGCCACCCAAGCTAATAGAAGTTAGGCCCTTGGCTACAGCCAAAGTCACCACTATGATGAGGCCCAGAAGCAAAAGGTGCGGCAACCTTTGATAGATGCTGCGGTGGTTTTGGTACAGATAAACCCAAAGCAAAGCGTAGGTTATGGCGCTGAGGAGTACTATCCCCAAAAGCCCCAAAAAGGAGAAGCCAGAGCGCAAAAGCCCTAAGTGGCGCAGGGTTTCGATGTGAACGTCGGTAACCAGATCGCCGACCCCCAGCACCTTTTCGCCCTGGCGCACTGTCACTTGTACCGGAGCAATCTTGTTGGCCGCCTCAATCTGTTTCTGGCGGGTGGCAGCTGCATCATAAATTAAGTTGGGCCGCAACCGCAGCGACTTGATGACCGCCCCACAAAACTCCTGGACCCCGGGATTGGAGCTCAGGCTCTCCGCTTCCTCCAGCATGTTCTGGCGGGCAGCATTAAGCCCCTGCTGCTGCACCCCTCCGGCCATGGTTCGCCGCACCATCGCCTTGAGATCGTTTTCTAGGTCACCTACCGCTTGATCGCTTAGGGAAAGCACCGCCCGGCCGGAGCGGTCGGATAGATTTAATCCGGTGGAGTTGTTCAAATCCTGCAGCTTGGCAGCGGTATTGCCAGTGCTAGAGCGCACCGCCCGCAGGTTCTGAAACACGCTGGCCACTTGGTTCTCCGCTTCTACTGCCGCCGAATTGTCCAAAGTATAAACCGGCTCAATGGCTTCCTGGGCCTTTTGCTTCTCCCGAGCCGTCAAAATATCGCTGACAAAAACCATTCCCTGGGGCGCATAAAAGTCGCGCGGGCTGCGCTGGCCTACCTCCAGCCCCACCGATGATGGCAACCAGTTGAGGCTCAAAAGGGCCACGGTAATACCAAAAAATACTGCCCACCATGCCAACCGCTGGATAGCAGTACTGCGGCTCAAGCGTTGCCAGCTTTCCCAAATCCGGCCCCATTTAGGTACCATGGCCTTCGAGCTCCTGTTCCCTTTGCTCATATCGTTCGTAAGCCTCTATAATCTTTTGCACCAACGGGTGCCTCACCACGTCGGCCTGAGTGAGGTATTGGAAAGAAATACCCTTGATACCCCTAAGGATCTTCTGAATTTCCACCAGTCCAGACAAACTTTCCCGAGGTAGATCGATCTGGGTGACATCGCCAGTGATTACCGCCTTGGAGCCAAACCCTAGCCGGGTGAGGAACATTTTCATTTGCTCCGGGCTGGTATTTTGAGCTTCATCAAGGATGACAAAAGCATCGTCTAAAGTCCGGCCCCGCATGTAGGCCAACGGCGCCACTTCGATTATGCCCTTTTCCATGTATCGCTGGGCTACTTCTAGGCCCAAGATATCGTAAATACTATCATACAAGGGTCGAAGATAAGGGTTGACTTTTTCCTGTAAGTCTCCGGGCAAGAATCCCAGCTTTTCCCCCGCCTCCACTGCGGGCCGGGCCAGGATAATACGGCTGATTTCTTTGTTCTTGAGGGCGCTCACCGCCATTACCACAGCCAGATAAGTCTTGCCGGTGCCAGCAGGCCCAATGGCAAAGACGATATCATTCTCGCCCATGGCCCGTAAATAACGCTTCTGCCCCAATGTCTTGGCGCGAATCTGCTTACCGCGGGGGGTAACATAAAAGACTTCGCTTAACGATGCCGCTAAGCGAGCATCTTTCGTTTCCTGCTTCTCGGTTACTTTAAGAACATAATTAATGGTAGGAATATCAATGTCGTTCCCAGAGCGGGCCAAATCGATTAGCTGCTTAAAGACGGTCTCGGCTAAGGCAACCTCGGCATGACCGCCGGAAATCACGATTTCGTTGCCCCGGCCGCTAATGTGGGCGTCCAAGTGCTCCTGCAAAAAACGGAGATTCTCATCCTGGTTGCCAAAAAGGCTAGCTGCCTCGCCGTTGGTTCCCACCAGCAACCGAACCTCGGCCGTTTTGGTCAAATTCGGCATACCCCCAATAAGGTTAAAATAGTCTTCAAACTTCATTATATCGCTACCATCTCAATACCTCAATTACAATTACAAATTGCGGAGCATCCCAGTTTTTAGCTGGCTCGGCTTGGGCTTGGGGCAGTGTGCCTGGTTGTGCAGCTAACCACAGAGGGCACTCGTTAGCGGGAAGGTTGGGCTTGGGGTTGGGGTTGGGGATTGGCCTCCTTGGGGTAAGGTAGGAGCTGGCTAGCGGCGATATCCTCGATCACCACCACCTGTACTTCCACTCCCACTTGGCCGGGCTCTAGCTCTGCCTGGTCGAGGTCGCGGATGGACTCGCAAACCAGACGGTAATGGGATGGCAGCATGGCCTCCACCTGTCGGCGAGCAGCCAGGCGGGCTCTTTCCTTGGCTTGGGAGGGAGTGAGGACGTGCCGGTAAGGCTCGACCTCCCGGTAGATTATCCTATTGATGGACATAGGGAGATATTGGGAAACCCAGGCGGGCAACACCGGCTGCTTCACCACCTCCACCTGGCTAAAGGGTGAGGACTTGGGGCCAATCACTACCTCCGAGGATCCTACCGCCAGGGAAATGGCGCTCTTTTTTCGGCCGGTGGGAAGGAAACGGCCTTCCACCAGCGAGGCCGTGGCCTTACCTCGGTACTCAACTCGGCCTCGAACTATGGCCCGGGCATGGACGTAAAGGGGGGTACCAGCTTCCACTGGAGGTTTGGGCGAACCGGGCTCGGTTTCGGGCGCCGTTTCTTGCGGCAGTTCCCCAGAAACCAGAACCTGCCCCCGGTGCACCGTGTCACCTACCTTCACCAGCGGGTGGCCGGAAAGCACCAGCATCTCCTCAATAATGGCATCCTTAGCCGCTACCACATGGGCGGGTTGGCGAGCTTCTTGCTCGCTAGGAGTGGGCAGAGTCTTTTCGGCAATGCGAATCAGAGCCCGGCTGCCCTGGATCTCTATTTCCACCCAGGAGACCTGGGGAAGGAGAGCCAGCTTCTGTTTGACCAGCTCCCAGTTGACCGCGCTTTTGGGCACCCCCGGCCTTAGGTTCTGGCTGCGAGCAATTTCCAAGATCTGTTGGTAATGAAGGCGGTGGGGTCCTTTTTCGGTGTAAACACTCACCACCCAAACCCAAGAGGAAAGAAAATAAAGGCCCAGCACAAAACCGATGGCTCCCCAAGCTAGCATAGGCCGACGGCGCAACCGGTACAGCCAAAAAGGCAGGCCTACCTTGCGCCGGATGCGCACCCGGCTATGGGTAGCCCGAGCCAGGGGCCGGAGGCTTTTAAAGCCGGGAATAGTAGTGCGCGCCTTAAGCCATTTTTCCCCCATAGTCACATCGCCCAAAGGGATACGAGAGGCCAAGGCCGAATTCAAGAACTGCCCAAGGTTTTTGCCGCAGGCAGTTATTTCCACGTAGCCCTGAACGAAATCGCCCCATGGTACCCTTGGCATTAGCGCAGGTCCCCCAACGCGATGGTCAGAATCTTGCCCTCCAGGGCGATCTCCTCGCCGCTGATGTTGCGCAAAGCCAGATTATCCCCGGTGATAGTGATGGCCCTGGGGCTAGCCTGCACCCTTACCCTCTGGGGGGTAAACTCAGTTATGCCTTGGTGATTTTCAATAAAGAGCTGGTGGTCACCGATCACCACTATCCGGGACAAATTGAGCAGTATATCCTTGGGCATACCCAGGCTCTCCGCCAAGGCTTCCCGCCAGCGCGAAGGACGATGGTTGGCCAAGAGCTTTCGCCCCCTTCGCTACCCAAAATATGCCAGGGAAGCCAGCTTTAGTACGATTTGGGAGGACAGAGCCAGCTTGAATATGACTTAAGGGCCAAGTAAGAGGGTAGGTCATCGATATCGGCCAAGATGCCGCGGCAGCGGACTGGAACTTCCAAGAGCTGCTGGCGATGGCGTTCCAACACTGGGCGGCCTCCGCGATCCCCACTAATCTCAAAAAGCTCGGGAAAGAGTCCTCGCCCAAACAATACCGGATTGCCCATTTGGCCCCGAAAGGTTGGCGCCACTACCGGATTACCGTGCAAAGCATAAGCATCAATGAGGGCATCGATGACCTCGGGAGTTACCAGAGGCTGATCGCCCAAGAGAAATACGGCTGCATCCGCTCCTGGGCTTACCGCCCTGAGCCCAGCCAGGACGGAGGTGGACTGTCCCTCCTGAAATCGGGGGTTGAACGCCAGGCGAACCGGGTATGAACGCAGATTATCCTTGAGTTCCGCCGCCTGGTATCCCAGCACTACTACCACCTCCGCGGCCCTACTCCCGCAGGCCGAAGCCACCGTCTGCTCGAGGACAGTGCGCCCGCCCAAGGGCAGGGTTAGCTTGTTTTGGCCTGGCATCCGGCTCGAGGTCCCAGCGGCCAATACGATGGCCGCTACCCGCGGCCGGCAGCTGACCACCTGCGGGCTGAGAAACCACACCAGGGGCCTTGTGCCCTTGAAGCTAGTCAGTAAGGTAGGAAAACCTTGAGCCACCAAGCGCTCGGCCACTTCCCGGCCCCAAGTTAGCCGCTCCGGCGTCTCCACCTGATTCAGCACCGCCATGGTCCGGGCCCGCGGGGCCATAGACTGGGCCCGGTGCGCTTGGTAAGCTACCAGGTCGGCCAAGGCCGCCGGGGTGATTCTATCAGGCAGGGATGACCTCAGGTAGCAGCGGGCCAGCTTGGCTCGATGGACGTACCGGGAAGCAAGGGGCAACCCTAGGCTATTGATTCCGGCCACCACCAAGATCACGGTGCTGGCGCTGGGGACTTGAGGTTCATACCAATCCGGCACCTTAACCGGCTTGCCGGCAGCACCATCGGCCTCAACCAAGATGGCTCCCCCATCTTGCCCCATCTGGCGGCGCAGCTCATCTACCCAAAACCTAGGCAGCCCTTGTACCTTCCGGGACGGCAAGGCCTTTCGGCCAATGAACCAGCTCGGTGATATAGCTTGTCCATGCTCCTGATCAAACTGGGCCTGGCCCCTCAATTGATTAGCTAGATCCAGTAATTGGGCCCAGCCAGGCGCCCAGGCCATCTGGTCCACCTGGCCCGGTTTGGGCAACCACATCTTGGTAGTAGTGGAAACGACCACACGGGAGCCGGATGGCAGCTTAGCCTTCAGTTCCTGAGCTAAGCGATATATCAGCGTGGTCTTGCCCCCGCCACCTACTACCGTTACTAAGTCCGAAGCTGATAAGTTCAGCACTTGGTCCAAGGAGCCAAAACCCACCTCAATCCTCCCCCCGGTAGATGGGCCGCCAGGGCCGGCGGCAACGAGGCGGGCGCAGGATCTCTTCAAAGATGATCCCCAACACCACCGATTCCCGGTCCAGGGGGCCGGCAGCCAAAAGCTCCCGCCGGCGGTCAGGCTTCTTGGGCGCAGCTGACCCGGTGGCAACCATGGGGGGCAGGCTAGCGGCGGGTCCAGGGGCTGGCCCCACGGCTACCGGCAAAGGCGGTGGCTCCACTCGGGGTTCGGCGGGCAACGGCGTTGCCGCCGGGCCCGACACCGGTTCGACCTCAGGCTCTGCCTCTTCCGCATACGGACCCTCGCTCGGCTCCGGTAAGGGTGGCCAAGGTTCACCAAAGGGACCAGACGGACCAAAAGGTCCGCCCAAAGGATCCCAGGGCCGGACGACCGGCGGCCGCGGCGACACCTCCCCCGGCCCCCGCTTGGGCCGGCTTGCTCGGCGCCTCTGCCGCTGCGACTGGCCAGCCAATACCGAAAAGAAGATATATGCGATTACGGCTATCCAAAATAGAAGCTCCAATTGGGTCAGCTCCTCTGCAAAAACCGGAATTAGGGGTTGGCGCTGCCACCCCCGTAGGAGCTTTCGCTCAAAGCTTCACCGCCGGCCTTGGCGATAGCTCCTCGCATTTGGGTATCGGCCAAGAGATTTTGCAAATTGTAGTAATCCATGAAGCCAATCTTGCCTTCCTTAAGGGCTGAAGCCAGCGCCAATGGCACCTGGGCCTCCGCTTCTACTACTTTGGCCCGCATCTCCTGTACCGCCGCTTTCATCTCTTGCTCCCGGGCTACCGCCATAGCCCGACGCTCCTCAGCTTTAGCCTGGGCAATGCGCTTATCGGCCTCAGCCTGGTCGGTTTGTAGCTGGGCACCGATGTTGCGGCCCACATCCACATCGGCAATATCGATGGAAAGGATCTCAAAAGCAGTACCTGAGTCCAAACCCTTTTCCAAAACCGTCTGGGAAATGCTGTCGGGGTTCTCCAACACTTCTTTGTGCGAATTGGCCGAACCTACGGTAGTAACGATGCCCTCGCCCACCCGGGCGATGATGGTTTCTTCCCCAGCTCCGCCTACTAACCGCTCAATGTTGGCCCGTACGGTTACCCGGGCCTTGGCCTTAACTTCAATCCCATCTTTGGCCACCGCCGCTACTACCGGAGTCTCGATTACTTTGGGATTAACGCTCATCTGCACTGCTTCCAAAACGTTCCTTCCGGCCAGGTCGATGGCCGCCGCCCGCTGAAATCCAAGGGGAATATTGGCCCGCTCAGCGGCGATCAGCGCATCTACCACCCGGTCCACATTGCCGCCCGCGAGATAATGGGCTTCTAGCTTATCGACGCTAACATCCAGGCCCGCTTTCATGGCTTTGATCAACGGGTTGATAATCTTGGCTGGGGGTACCCGCCTGAGCCGCATGCCAATCAAGGTGAATATGCCCACCCTGACTCCCGCAGCCAAGGCAGAAATCCATAAACCCACCGGAATAAAGCTGAACAGAATCATTAAGGCGACTAGGGCGATGACCAAGATTATAATGAAATAAAGAGTAACAAAAGAAAACAAGCTATCCCTCTCCCTTCCCTACTAATGATTTTATTTCCCTCACCACTATGCGCGGACCTTCCACCTTGACTACCTGCACCCGGCTATTCCGGGGAATAAAGGCCCCTTCGGTTACCACGTCCCAGCGCTGGCCGGCAATTTCCGCGATCCCGGCCGGCCGCAGGGCACTGATGGCCACTCCTTCCTGCCCGAGGAGGTGGTGGGGCTCATAGTCAACTGCCACAAAACCTCCTTTTTTGTCCAGGCTGGTCTTGAGAACCAGACGGCTCCAAGCTCGGCGGGTGGGCAAGAACTTAAGGCTTACCCACACAGCCAGAGCTCCACCTGCAAGGGCCACTAGTAAATAAATGATGCCCGCTTCCAGGCTAGGTGAGGCCATAATTACGCTGGCCGCCAGGGCCAAGATCCCCCCTACTCCGGCCGCACCAAAGCCAGGAATTACAAAGGCTTCAAGCAAGACCAAGATCAGCCCTGCCGCTAAAAGGGCCAAAGAACTCCAGCCGGCATAGCCCGCGGCTACGTGGCCGCCAAAATAAAGGGCCAACGCGATGATACCGACCGTGCCCGCCACTCCAAAGCCAGCTGTGAGGGCTTCGATGATGGCTGCCCCCATCCCCACGGCCAGGAGGACCGGAGCCACATAGGGGTTGGTAACCCAACGGGAGATCTTCTCTCCCAAATTGGGAACCAGCTCCTCCACCTGGGCGCCGCTGAGGCCATAATGGTTCAATACTTCGGCCCGGGTACCTAGGACAGCATCGGCAACTTTTAATTTCAGGGCCTCCTCGGCGCTCAAAGTCAGCAAATGCCCACGGACAGAGGCATCGGCCATGGCCCTTGCTAGCTCCGGGTCTCGACCCCGAGCCTGGGCGGTTGCTGCCAGCTGCTGGCTCCAAAAGGATACCGTCTTGGGATCTGGCTTAGCATTGCTCAGAGTGCGCGGTTCGGCCGCTCCAATAGTAGTAGCCGGGGCCATAACCAGCTTCTGGCAGGCCAAAGCCACCATGGCTCCAGCTGAGGTAGCCCCCTCGCCACCGGCTACAAGCCCTATAGTCAAGACCGGTGCTCGCAAAATAGCATCGCGGATGACTATGGCCTGATCGATTAGGCCTCCAGGAGTATTGATTTCCAGCAATACCGCCCGATAGCCCTGGGCCTTTGCTTCATCCAGTCCCCGAACCACAAAGTTGGCCAATCCCCGGTCGATCATGCCGGTGACGGGAATCACCAATACCTGAGCGGTTGGCCCAGCTAAAGCAATAGGCATAATTGAGAAAACCAGCAAGATTACCAGCCAAAAGGTTGACAGTATTTTGACTACCCTCGGCTTCACCGTCCCACCCCCGCAACCAAGTCGTGGCTTGGCACCAGTTCAGATCCGAGTCGCCCAAACCAGCTCGATCCCTCGGGTCGCCGGTCCTCCGCTCCGTAATCCGGCGCGGAGCCACCTAGCGCTCCATCTCGGCTTCCGGTGACAGGGGAAGCAGCTGGCTTCGGCTTCGGAATTCCCCTCCTCTACCTAGTTTTTCCTTACCTAACCGTGCGGCTTGCAACACGAGGCACTGGGCTATAATGAAAAAGTCTGGTAAACAATTACCAGACTTCCGCCCTATCGCTCCCCAGCTCCTTGCCCTTGGTTCTTTGATCTTTTTTCTGAGGGAGGTTAACATTCTTTGTCATCAGTGCCATCTACGCTTCCGGGCTGCTTCTGATTTCTTCTTCCGGCGCACGCTGGGTTTTTCGTAGTGTTCCCTTTTCCTCACTTCCGCCAACACGCCAGCTTTTTGGCACGACCGCTTGAAACGGCGCAGGGCGCTATCCAAGGATTCATTCTTACCAACTCTAATTTCGCTCAAGCATATCCCTCCCTCCGCCAGAACCTAGGGCAAGTTCATTATACTACTTGGCGAATTTCCGCGTCAATCAACAATTTTCCGCCGTTAACTGCCGGCGTCTTATTACTTGCTCCAGCCGATGGGGGCTAACTGGTCGCCGCCTAGAAGGTGGTAATGTAGATGCATGACCACTTGGCCAGCATTGGGCCCGCAGTTGGTGAGCAGGCGGAAACCGGTGCTGCCAAGCCCCTTGTCCCGGGCGATTTGTGCCGCCACCTGTTGGATCTTGCCCAAGACCAGAGTTGCCTCTCCCCCTGCCTCGAGCAAGCTCGAATAATGTTCCTTAGGGATAATTAGGATATGTACAGGGGCTACGGGGTTAATGTCGTTGAAGGCCATGATCTGGTCGTCTTCATATACTACTTGCGAAGGAATCTGATGAGCTGCGATCTTACAAAAGATGCAATCTTCCATCTCAAGCTACCTCCTATTAAGGATCTTTTATTTCCGGCCTCCCAGCACTCAACCAGCGAAAGTCGCCAGCCCCGTAAGCAGCTTACTGTCTGCCCGGGGTGGACGCAACGCCTCAGTTCGTGAGTTGAGTGCTGGGTCCGCTCCGACCAGCACTCAACCGCTGTGCCCAAGCGGTTCCCCACCTTCCACCACGTAGTCCGGATTTACCCTTTGTATTGTAACCGTAGCCAAGCGGCCCTGCCAAGGTCCAGGGGCGGGAAAGTGAACTACCAGATAGTTGGGGGTATGGCCTTCCCACCAACCGGGCCGTTCTGGCACCGGCCGCTCCACCAGCACCTCTAGCTTGGTGCCCAGGAAGCCGGAGGCATACCGCCAAAACAGCTCTTGGGAAAGCTTGCGAAACTGGTGGCTTCGCTCTTCCTTCACCTGCGGATCAACTTGATCTAAAAGCTTGGCCGCCGCCGTACCCCGGCGCGGAGAATACTTAAAGACGTGCAAGCGGCTAAAGCCCATATCTCGGGTAAAGGCGAGCGAGTTTTGGTGCTGGTCTTCAGTCTCTCCCGGAAAGCCCACCATGATGTCGGTGGTAATCGCTAGGCCAGGCCGCGCCGCCCGAAGCGATTCCAGTAGCCGAGCAAAGTAGTCGGTATCATAATGGCGGCGCATGCGCGCAAGGATTGTGTCGTCCCCGCTTTGCAGGGGAATGTGCAGGTGAGGACAGAGAACCGGGCTCTCACCAACTGCCTCCACCAGCCCCGGACCAAACTCAATAGGCTCAATGGAGCTCAACCGTAAGCGCTTAAGCCCTGGAAGCGCCGCCAGCCGCCGTACCAGCTGGGCCAGATTCACCTCGCCCCCAACATCCCTGCCGTAGGCCCCCAGGCAGGTACCGGTAAGGATAAGCTCCAAGTATCCCATTTCTATCAACCGCCGGGCTTCTTCTACCACCTGCTCCGGAGCGCGGCTGCGCCAAGGTCCCCGAGCCAGAGGCACGATACAGTAAGAGCAAAAGTGCTGGCACCCCTCTTGGACTTTCAGGTAGGCGCGCGCATGAGCGGGGCGGGCGGGCGGCAGTTCTTCAAACTGTCTTAGTCTCGGCGTCGGAAGCACCTGCCCAGCCACCTTATCTCGGCCGGCCGCCCCTCTACCCTGCTTGAGCCGATGGCGCGCTTCCTCAACCAGCTGGGGCAACCGTAGCCGCTCGCCTACGCCCAGGATCACATCCACTTCCGGCAAGGCCGCCACCTCCTGGGGTGACGCTTGTGGGTAGCACCCGCTAGCGACTATTATGGCCTCCGGGTTCTGGCGGCGGGCCCGGCGGATAAGCTGGCGCGACTTGCGGTCAGCAATGTGGGTAACCGTACAGGTATGAATGACATAAACATCGGCCGGCTCATCAAAGCCGACCACGCGGTAACCAGCTTCCTGCATCAGCGCCTGAAGGCTTTCCGCCTCGCTTTGGTTGACTTTACACCCCAAGGCGCTGATGGCCACTGAAGCCTGCCCTGGGCTTCCCTCACTCGCCAACCAAATCGCCCCCTAGATCGCCCCACTCATAAAGAAGAATGCTCAAAGCCGCCAGGGCCGCAGTCTCGGTGCGCAGGATGCGCGCCCCCAGAGATACCGGCATCGCCCCCGCAGCCAGTGCCGCCTCCACCTCATCCCCGGCTAAACCGCCCTCTGGCCCCACCATCAGCGCCACTGCCGCCTCCCGGCTGGGCCTCGGCCGGGACCAGGATCGGAGGGCAGCCTTGAGGCTGGTAGCCCTCTCCCCTTCCCAGGCTACCAAGATTAAATCCGGCGGCTGCGCCCGGAGCTGAGAAAGGGCTTGTCGCCAGTCCACGGGGCTATAAACGGCCGGTACTTTTAGCCGTCCGGCCTGCTTGGCCGCCTCATGAGCCACCCTTTGCCAGCGCTGCCTTTTTTTCTCGGCCGAATCCGTTTCCGGCCGCGGCACCGCGTGGCGGGTAAAAACCGGCTGGACCGCGCTGACTCCAATCTCGGTAGCTTTTTGGACGATGAAATCCATCTTTTCTCCCTTAGCTAATCCCTGGTAGAGGGTAACCTGAAGCCTAGGCTCACGCCCTGGCGGCAAAGGTTGCTCTAGTTCGGCCACTAAAACCCCTTCCGTCACATTAGCAATCCGGGCCTGATAGCCATGGCCTTCTCCGTTAATCACTTCTATTCTATCCCCGGGGCGTAGCCGCAAAACCACAATGGCGTGGTGCGCCCCGGCGGCCGCCGCGCGCCCCAACCCCCGCGCAAAAAACACAACCCAAGACACCAAA